>DASXMK010000396.1:0-3162 GCA_036495705.1 Caulobacteraceae bacterium
AGTGGCCGATGAGGTCAGGGCCGCGCTGCAGCGACAACAACGCAGCGAGGCTGATTTCCTCCAACGATGCTTCGGGCTGGCGTTGCGGCAGCTCGAAGAGATCTTTTGCGACATGTTCGGCCTCTATCTGTTCGGGCCATCGTTCCTATTCGCTTTCGACTACTTCCTAGCGCCCGGTGGAAACGGGCGCGTCGAAGACTATCCTAGCGACACCGACCGGGTCGGCTACCTGCAAACAGGCGCGACCGCGCTCGGTTTCGCCGACGACGCGGCGATCTTCACCCGGTGGCTCGATGCCTCGCCCGTCCCCGGGCCCTCGGCCAGCGCTCTGGCCCTCACGGATTCGGCTGTGCGCGTGGTGGTTCCTCGGGTGACTGCCCGGGCCTTCGACATTTTGGCCCAGGCCGGCGTAAGACCGCCCGACGCCGCGGTTGTCGCCCGTGTCCTCGCTGCATTCGGCCGTCAGGAACCAGACGGGCAGGGCGCCACTCTTGGCGAGATCATCACTGCTGGCTGGCGCTATGTGGACCGCGAGGGCGGATTGACCGAGGAAAGCCGCCACGAGCAGTACCAAATGCTGGGCGAGCTGATGCTAAAATCGGTCGAGGTGTCGGAGTTCCGTCTGCGGGTGGCCGATGCTTAGCGCAAAGGATGTTCTAGACGCGCTGCAGCGAGACGTCACGGACTCGACGAAGCTGAGCATCGTGCCAGCGCCGGACGGCGCGACGCTGATCGCGCGGGGCGCGACCTCGATCGACCTACGACTCGGGCGCTGGTTCCGCACCTTCAAGCAGACGCAATATGAATCGGACTCCCTGATCAGCCCAGTGCCAGTGGACGGCGGCCTGACCCGCACGAAACTCCACTTCGTGCCGTTTGGCGGCAAGTTCGTCCTGCACCCCGGCCGTTTCGTCCTCGGCGCCACCCTGGAATGGCTGCGCCTGCCCGGATGCCTGTCGGGCTACGTTACTGGCAAGTCGTCCCTCGGTCGCCACGGCCTGGTCATCGAAGCCGCCGCGGGCTTGCATCCAAAATTTTCCGGCTGTCTGACCCTGGAGCTGAGCAACGTCGGCGAGACGCCGCTTGAGATCGCCCCGGGCATGCAGATCTGCCAGATCTTCCTGCACAATACTACGGACGTGGGGGCAGAGGATTCCGGGAAGTTCTCCGGTCAGCGCAAGCCAATGCTGTCCTCGCCGCGATCCGATCCGATCTTCGACAGGCTCCGCGATCCCATCGACCACTGAAGCCCGAGCGCCCTCTCAATTCCGCCGCCATTGCGTCGCAAAGCGGATCTTCCCAACGTCGTCAGGGTGTCAACTCCAGACCTAGGAAGAATTTCCTAAGATTGACGTGGCGCTGGCTTGCTGAGCGTTCCGGCGCGCCGCCCACGGCTCCAGCGATCCGGCCGCGCCTGGACGTGAGCTGGGATTTCCGCCGAAACGCTAGCTGGCCGCCTTCCTGAGCGCCGCCACCTGCCGGGGCGTCACAGCCGAGGCCTGGGCCCCAAAGCGGGCGGTGACGTAGTTGGCCACCGCCGCGATCTCGTCGTCGCTGTAGGCTTGGCCGAAAGCGGGCATGAAGGCGAGCCCGCCGGCCGTGCGCCGGTTGGCCCCGTGAATCACCACCTGGGCGACGTTGGTCGCGGTCGGGTCGTTCACCGCCCGCCCGCCGGTGAGCGTGGCCCACGGGGTCAGCGAGCCCTGGCCGGTCCAGCCGTGGCAGCTGGCGCAGGCGCCCTCGAAGATGCGCTTGCCTTTCGGATACGCGCCCTCGGCCACGCCGAGCTTGGGCGCGGCCGGGGCGGGATGGATGACCGGGGCCGGCTGGTCTGGGGTGTCGATGGCCGGTACAGTGCGGACATAGGCCACCAGAGCCTTGATGTCCGAAGGCGTCAGGCGGCTGAGGCTGAGGTCGACCGCCTCGCCCATGGGTCCGGCCGCCGTCCCGCGGCCGGCGGCGTGGCCTGTGGCCAGGTACTCGGTCAGCTCCGCGTCGCTCCAGGCGCCGACGCCGGTGAGGCGGTGGGCGCTGATGTTGTAGGCCCGCCAGCCGGCGGCCACGGCGCCGGAGAACTTGCTTCGATTGTCCAGAGCCTGGGCGAGGTTGCGCGGGGTGTGGCAGTCGCCGCAGTGGGCCATGGCTTCGGCCAGGTAAGCCCCCGGTTCCATTCCGGGGCCCGGTCCGGCCGGGGCTGGAAGCGCTGGTCGGGATTGAACAGGGCCGACCAGATGCTCATCGCCCAGCGCTGGTTGAAGGGGAAGGCGAAGGTGTTGTCCTTGTCCTGCTGATGCACCGGCGGAAGGCTGAACAGATAGGCCTTGATGGCCATGGCGTCGGCGTCGGTCATATAGGCGAAGGCGGCGTAGGGCATGGCCGGGTAAAGGGGCTGGCCCTGGTCGTCGACGCCTTTGTGCATCGCCCCCAGGAACTGGGCGTCGGTCCAGCCGCCGATGCCGGTATCCTTATCGGGCGTGATGTTGGGCGACCAGATGGTCCCGAACTGCAGGTTGAACGCCAGCCCGCCGGCGAAGGGGACGCCGCCCTTGGCGGTGTGGCAGGCCTGGCAGTCGGCGGCGCGGGTCAGGTACTGGCCGCGGGCGATCGGATCGGTGGACGTGAAATCGGCGGGAACGCCGGTGGGCGAAGGACCCTTGTAGTCGGCCAGCTGCACCGCGTGGCCGCCGGCGAAGTCCATGGGCCCGGGACCGCCGGCGATCCAGGCGAAGACGCCAGCGCCGAGCGCGACGACGGCGAGGATGGCGAGCAGGGCGATGCGGCCGGGTTTCACGCCTGTTTCCTCCCCGCCAGAACCTCGCCGTCGACGGGCATGCGGCGCAGGCGCTTGCCGGTGGCGGCGAAGATGGCGTTGGCCAGGGGGGCGAAGGCGGCGACGGTCCCGGTCTCGCCGATACCGCCGGGGGCCTCGCCGCTGGGGATGACGTACACGTCGATCGGCGGGGCCTCGTCGATGCGCAGCATGCGGTAGTCGTTGAAATTGCTCTGCTGGACGCGGCCGCCCTCGACGGTGATCTCGCCATAGAGCGCGGCGGTGAGGCCGAAAATGAGCCCGCCCTGGAGCTGGGCGGCGATGGTGTCGGGATTGACGGCGATGCCGGTGTCGACGGCGCAGGTCATGCGCCGCAGTTTCACCTGGCCCTC
>DASXMK010000397.1:0-4624 GCA_036495705.1 Caulobacteraceae bacterium
TCCTCGAAAAGGCGGCCCCGGTGCTCGCCAGGACCGTGGGGGCCGACGCGGTCGCCGAGGACCTGGCCTTCCTGCGCTGGATGAACGCCGGCCACTTCGTGTTCCTGGGAGCCCGGGTCTACGACTATCCGCGCACGGACGCCGGGGCCTACGCCGCCGAGGAGCCGACTTACGACCACAAGGCCGGGCTGGGCCTGCTGCGCGATCCCGCCCGCCTGGTTCTGCGCCGCTCGAGCGAACCGTCGGTGCTGGCCTCGTCGCTGCGCTGGCGCACCGAGGCCGCCGCCCCGGTGGTGGTGGCCAAAGCCAATCTGCGCTCGCGCGTGCACCGACACGCGCACATGGACTATGTCGGCGTGCGCCGTCACGGCCCGGGCGGCGAACCGATCGGCGAGACCCGCTTCATCGGCCTGTTCACCGCCCAGGCCTATGAGGAGCCGGCGCGGGAGATTCCCCTCCTGCGGCGCAAGATCGACCAGGTGCTGGCGGCGGCCGGTTTCGCCAAAGGCAGCCACAACGCCGTGCGCCTGGCCTATATCCTCGAAACGTACCCGCGCGACGAGCTGTTCCAGGTGACGACCGAGGAGCTGCGGGTCACGGCCCTGGACATCCTGCACCTTCTCGACCGGCCCAAGGTCAAGCTGTTCGTGCGCCGCGATCCCTATGACCGCTTTGCATCGATCCTGCTCTACGCCCCGCGCGAGCGCTATGACGAGGGCCTGCGCGAACGGGTCGGCCAGATGCTGGCCAAGGCCTTCGGCGGCCATGTGTCAGCCTGTGTCCCCAGCTACTCCGACGACCCGCTGGCGCGCATCCACTACATCATCGGCGTGCCGCCGGACGGCTATCTGAACCCCGACCTGACGGCGCTGGAGGCCGAGGCCAACCGGCTGTCGCGCACCTGGGGCGACGACTTCGAGGCGGCCGTGCGCGAAGCCATGCCGGACACGACCGCGGCCGCGCGCCTGCTGGCGCGCTACGCCGAAGCCTTTCCGGTCGGCTATCGCGATCGCTACGACGGGGCCGAGGCGCTGGCCGACGCGCGGACAATCGAAGCCCTAGCCGCCGACGAGGGGGCGATCGCCGTGCGCGCCTATCGCAACCCCGCCGACAGCGCCCTGCGCTTCCGCTTCAAGCTTTATCGGCGGGGCGACGAGCCAGCCTATCTGTCGCGAGTGTTGCCGATCCTGGGCGATATGGGCCTGGCGGCCCTGGTCGAGGACGGCTTCGCCATCGACCCTGGCGGGTCCGACACCGTCTGGGCGCACGAGTTCATTGTCGAGGACCCGGGCGGCGAGCACCTGAGCTTCAATGAGCGGCGGGAGCCGTTCGAGGCCACGTTCCGGGCGGTGTGGTCCGGTCAGTTGGAGAGCGACGGCTTCAACCGCCTGGTCATGGAATTGGGCGCGTCGTGGCGCGAAGCGGCCCTGATGCGGGCCCTGTCGCGCTATCGCCTGCAGTCCGGGCTCGATCCCAGCCGTACGGTCCAGGCTCAGGCCTTGTCGGCCCATCCAGAGGTGGCCCGCCTGTTGCTCAATCTGTTCGCCGCGCGGCTGGACCCCATGCCCAGCGAGAGCCTGGAAGAGCGCGAGGAGGTCGCGGCGGTCCTCAGGGTCAAGATCGAGGAGGCGCTGCGCGGGGTGGAGAGCCTGGACCACGACCGCGTGCTGCGGCGCCTGGCGGCCCTGATCTCGGCCATCACCCGGACGAACTATTATCAGCCGGACGCGTCGGGCGCGCACAAGCCCTACATCAGCTTCAAGGTGGCCAGCCGCGAACTGGCCGACCTGCCTCAGCCGAAGCCCTATCGCGAGATTTTCGTGGCCGCGCCCAGCATCGAGGGCGTGCACCTGCGCCTGGGGCCGGTGGCCCGCGGCGGCATCCGCTGGAGCGATCGTCGCGACGACTTCCGCACCGAGGTGCTGGGGCTGGTCAAGGCCCAGCAGGTCAAGAACGCGGTCATCGTGCCGGTGGGCTCCAAGGGCGGTTTCTTTCCCAAGCGGCTGCCACGCCCGGCGAGCCCAGAACAGATCGCGGCCGAGGCGGTGGAGGCCTACAAGATCTTCCTCAGGGGCCTGCTGGATCTGACCGACAACATCGACGCATACGGGGTGGTCGTGCATCCGACCGATATGGTCATACACGACGGCGAGGATCCGTATCTGGTGGTGGCGGCCGACAAAGGCACCGCCAGTTTTTCCGATATCGCCAACGCCCTGGCCGAATCCTACGACTTCTGGCTCGGCGACGCCTTCGCCTCGGGCGGCTCGGCCGGCTATGACCACAAGGCCATGGGCATCACCGCCAAGGGCGCCTGGGAGGGTGTGAAACGCCACTTTCGCGAACTCGGCGTGGACATCCAGCGCGACCCGGTGAACGTGGTCGGGATCGGCGACATGTCGGGCGATGTGTTCGGCAACGGCATGCTGCTGTCCAAGGCCATCCGGCTGCGCGCGGCCTTCGACCACCGGCATATCTTCATCGATCCAGATCCGGATGCGGCCGTGGCCTGGGACGAGCGCAAGCGCATGTTCGACCTGCCGCGCTCGTCGTGGGACGACTACGACCGCACGCGCATATCCGCCGGGGGCGGGGTGTGGCCGCGCACCCTGAAATCCGTGCCCTTGAGCGACGAGGTGCGAAACCTGCTGGACGTCAAGGCCGAAGCCCTGACCCCCAGCGAGCTGATCCGTGTCATCCTCAAGAGCCGCACCGACCTCATCTATCTGGGCGGCATCGGCACCTATGTGAAAAGCGCCCAGCAGTCCGATCTCGACGTCGGCGACAAGGCCAACGACCCGGTGCGCGTCAATGGCCGCGAACTCCGGTGCAAGGTGGTCGGCGAAGGCGCCAATCTTGGCTTCACCCAAGCCGGGCGGATCGAATACGCCCTGGCCGGGGGGCGCATCGACACCGACGCCATCGACAACTCCGCCGGGGTCGACACCTCCGACCATGAGGTCAACATCAAGATCCTCACCGGCATGGCCGAACGGGCGGGAAACCTGACCCGCCCCGAACGCGACGCTTTGCTGGTCTCGATGACCGACGAGGTGGGCGCGCACGTGCTGGCGCACAACTACGATCAGACCCTGGCGCTCTCGATCCTGGAGTCCGACGGAACCGCCGCCCTCGACGATCAGGTGAAGTTCATGGCCAGGCTCGAGAAGCTGGGCCGTTTGGACCGGGCGCTGGAGGGCCTGCCGGACGCCGCCGTCATCGCCGAACGAGCCAAGACCGGCCATGGCCTGACCCGGCCAGAGCTTTCGGTGCTGTTGGCCTATGGCAAGCTCGACCTGTTCGAAGACATCATTGCTTCCACGGCCCCCGACGATCCCTGGTTCGTGAAGCTGCTGGAGGACTATTTCCCCCGGGCGCTCGGCCGCTTCGACGGCGAGATGAAGCATCATCGCCTGCGCCGGGAAATCATCGCCACCGTGGTCGACAACGACGTCGTCAACCTGTGCGGCCCGACCTTTCCCGATCGCCTGCGCGCGGCCGCCAATTGCGACACCGGCGCGCTGGTCGCGGCCTTCGAGGCGGCCCGCCAGACCTTGCGCTTCTCCGAAGCCTGGGCCCGGGTGGAACGGCTGGACGGCAAGACCCCGTGGCCGGGCCAGGCGGCCTTGTTCCGCGAATTGGTCGCCCTGTTGCGCGGCCAGACCTATTGGCTGGCAAGACGCGCCGGGCGCGAGACCGATCCGGAACGGGTGCAGGCCCTGGTCGCCGCCTATCGCCCGGCGGTCGACACCCTGAAGGACATGGTGCCGGCGGTGCTGTCGGCGTTCGAACAGAAGGCGGCGGTGCGCCGGGCGGCGGCCTGGATCAAGGCCGGGGCGCCGAAGGAAGTTGCCCATTCGGTGGCGCTGATGCGGCCCCTGACCATGGCCGCGCCCCTGGCGGATCTGGCCAAAACCAAAGCCTGGCCGCTGCGCCCGGCGGCCCAGGTTTATCACAAGGTCGGTGGGGCGTTCGGCTTCGACAAACTGCGGACCGCCGCAGTCTCGCGCGCCGCCGGCGGCGATACCTACGAACGCCTGGCGGTGCGGCGCCTGATCGAGGACATGCTGAGCGAACAGGCCAGCCTTGCCGGCGCGGTCATGGACGTGGGGGGACCGCCATCGGAAGGCGACAAGGCCGACCGCGCGCAGCAGGCGGTCACCGCCTGGACCTCGGACCGGGCCGAGGCGGTGCGGGCCACGCGGCGTACGGTGGACGAGGTTGAGAGGGCGCCGGGGGGCTGGACCTTTGCCAAGCTGACGATCGCCAACGCCGCCCTGCGCGAATTGGCGGCCGCCTGATCGGAGCGGTGTAGCTTGCCCCGTCCGTCCACGCCATCGCCCGGAGCCAGTCCGGTCCGCGCGGTGGCGCTCGCCCTGGCCATTCTGACCCTCGCCACCAATGGCCACGCCGCCGACTCCGGGGAGATGGAGGTCAGGGCGGCCTATCTGATCAAGCTGGTCGCGTTCGTGGACTGGCCCATCGCCAGCTTTGCCGGGCCCGCCGACCCGTTCGCTATCTGCATCGTCGGCAAGGACCCGTTCGGGCCATTGCTCGATAAGATGACAGTGGGGCAGAAAGCGGCCGGCCGCCCCATGGTCGTCAGGCGAATGCCCAAGGCGGT
>DASXMK010000398.1:0-1575 GCA_036495705.1 Caulobacteraceae bacterium
GCTCCAGCGTCGCCGGTTCAGGATCGGGCGGCAGACGCAACGGCCCTTCGAGCACCACCTGCCCGCGGGCGAACGGCAGCGGCACACGCGCCTGGTCCCAACTGGCCAGTCCCAGCGACGGTGTCGCCGCCAAACTCATGATGAACGTCGGGCAGCCGGCGGCGCGAGCCATCTGCAAAGGCCCCAGCGGCAATTCCTCGCGCGGCCCGCGTGGCCCGTCGGGGGTCATGATCATCACCCCGCCGGCGCGTATGAAGGCCAGGGCTTCGCGAAAAGCCCGCGAGCCACCTTTGGCAGGCGCTCCACCGCGTCCGGCCGACCCGCGCACGGGCGGGATCTTCAAGCGTTCGGCGGCCTTGGCGATGAACTCGCCATCGGGCGACAGCGAGATCATGACGCGGCGCGGCTTGTCGCGCAGCAACGGCCGGCAAGCCATCCCCTGGGCGATCCGGCCGTGCCAGAAGAGGGCGATCAAGCCCTCTGGACCGCTCATGATCTCGTCGACCGGCCCGCGGTTCTCGAACCGCCAGCGGACCGTGGCCATGATGAGTTCGATATAGACGGCGACGAGCCAGCCCAGCGCGGCCTGCGCCATCGGCGAGCGAAGGATGCGTTTCACGCCGCCGTACCCGGCGCCGGCTCCAGGTCCTGGGTCCGCGCCAACTTCGCGTACAGGCCGTCGTGGGTCATGAGCGAAGCATGAGCCCCGGTCTCCACCACTGTCCCGCGATCGAGGACATAGATCCGGTCGGCTCCGCGAACAGTGGAAAGTCGGTGGGCGATGAGCAAGGTGGTGCGCCCGGACATCAGGCGCGCCAGCGCCACCTGGATCTGGGCTTCGCTCTCGCTGTCGAGCGCGCTGGTCGCCTCGTCGAGCAAGAGTATCGGCGCGTCTTTCAAGAACGCCCGCGCGATGGCCACCCGCTGGCGCTGACCGCCGGAAAGGCGCGCGCCGGCCTCGCCGACGACGGTGTCATAGCCTCTGGGCAGGTCGAGGATGAATTCGTGGGCCGCCGCCTGTCTGGCCGCGGCCTCGATTTCGGCCTGACTGGCTCCGGCTCGGGAATAGGCGATGTTGGCCGCTATGGTGTCATCGAACAGAAACGGCTCCTGGGTCACCAAAGCGATCTGGCTGCGCAGCGACCTCAGCGAGACCCGGCGCACATCCTGACCATCGATGGTCACCGCGCCCGCGGTGACATCATAGAACCGGGGAATGAGGTTGAGCACGGTGGTCTTGCCGGCCCCCGATGGCCCGACCAGAGCTACGATCTCGCCGCGACGGACCTGCAGGTCCACGCCATCCAGGACCGGCGTATGGTCGTCATAGGCAAAGCCGACGGCCTCGAACTGCAAGGTCGCCCCGGCGAGCGCAAGGTCGGGGGCTCCGCTCACGGTCCGGATTTCGGGCTCGACATCCAGGGCGGCGAACAGCCGACGTCCTGCGACCAGCCCATGGCCCACGACAGTCGCCAGATTGGATACCTGCCGAAGCGATTGGGCCGCGGTAAGAAGGGCGGCGAAGAAAGCGGCGAAGGCCCCGATGTTGGCGTGGTCCGACGTGGCGCGCCAGCC
>DASXMK010000399.1:0-3542 GCA_036495705.1 Caulobacteraceae bacterium
GAAGAAACCCTCCTTGGAAACCTCCCGCTCATAGGTGCCTTCCGGCATGTCCGCGTGCGCCTGGCGCGAGTGCGTTCCCTGCGCGCCCTGGACGGGGATCCACTTGCCGCGAGCCATCAGGCTTCCTTGGCCGGCAGGACGCCGCGCCGGACCTGGTCGGCCTCGATGGATTCGAACAGGGCGCGGAAATTGCCCTCGCCAAAGCCCTCGTTGCCCTTGCGCTGGATGACCTCGAAGAAGATCGGCCCGATCATGTTCTGGGTGAAGATCTGCAGCAGCAGGCCCTGGCCCTCGGTCGGCGCCCCGTCCAGCAGGATGCGGTCGGCGCGCAAACGCTGCAGGTTCTCCCCGTGGCCGGGCACGCGCGTGTCCAGGGCTTCGTAATAGGTGTCGGGACTTTCCTGGAACCTGACCCCGTGGGCCGCCATGGTCTCGACCGACCGATAGATGTCGCCGGTCCCGAGCGCGATGTGCTGGATGCCCTCGCCGCGATAGTCGCGCAGGAACTCCTCGATCTGCGAGTGCTCGTCCTGGCTTTCGTTCAAGGGGATACGGATCTTGCCGCACGGGCTGGTCATGGCCTTGGAGATCAGGCCGGTCTGGGCGCCTTCGATGTCGAAGTAACGGATCTCGCGAAAATTGAACACGCGCTCATAGAACTCGGCCCAGCGGGCCATCTGGCCGCGATGGACGTTGTGGGTCAGGTGATCGAGGTAGGTCAGGCCGACGTCCTCGCGCGGGGTCGCGCCCGGGATGGCCACAAAGTCGACGTCATAGATCTCGTTCGCCCCGTAGCGGTCGACCAAGTAGAGGTTCGAGCCGCCGATGCCTTCGATGGCGGGAATGTTCAGCTCCATCGGCCCCACCGGCCCGGAGACGGCCTTGGCCCCGCGCTCGACCGCCAGCTTGAGGGCGCGGGCGGCGTCGCGGACCCGAAACGCCATGGCGTTGGCGCTTGGCCCATGCTCGGCCCGGAAGGCCGCCGGCTGGCCGACCGGCTCCATGTTGAGGATGAAGTTGATGTCGCCCTGAGCGAACCGCAGCACATTCTTGGAGCGGTGCCGCGAGACGGCGACAAAGCCCATCTGCTCGAACAGGCCCTTGAGGCGATCGGGCTCGGGGGCGGTGAACTCGACGAACTCGAAGCCGTCGGTGCCGAGGGGATTTTCGAACAGATCGGTTCCGGCGACGGCGTTCATGGCGGCTCGGCTCCTTCGCGGCCTATTCTGTCGCCTCCCCAGCGCATGCGCAATTGAGCCGCGTTGACGGCGCGCGCGAATAGCTTACGAACTGCCGCCCCATGCTCCGAGGCCTCTACGATCGGGTGATGAGGCTCTCGGCCTCGCCGCGGGCGCCCCTGGCGCTGTTCGCCATCGCTTTCGCCGAAAGCTCGTTTTTCCCCATTCCGCCGGACACCCTGCTGGCTCCGATGGTGCTGGCGAGGCCAACAAACGCCTGGCGCTACGCGGCCATCTGCACGGTCGGCTCGGTGATTGGCGGCCTCTTGGGCTACGCCATCGGCTTCAGTCTCGAGCCAGTGGGCCGCTGGCTGCTGGCCATGAGCGGGCACGGCGGCGGCGAGGCGGCCTTGCGGGCCGGCTTCGCCAAATGGGGCGTCGGGGTGATTCTGCTCCAGGGGCTGCTGCCGGTGCCCTACAAACTGGTGACCATCACCTGCGGCCTGGCCCATTTCCCGCTGTGGGAGATGGTGGCGGCCTCGTGCGTCACCCGCAGCGTGCGCTTCTTCGGCGTCACCGCCCTGGTCAGGCGTTTCGGGCCCAGCCTGTTGCCGGTGATCGAGCGGCGCCTGGCCATGGCCGCGGGAGCGGTCGTGGCGGTGATTGTGCTGGCCGTCCTCGGCCTGCGCCTTTTGCCTTCCTAAGCCTCCGGCGGCAGCCCCCTCCCTGCCTATCGGCCGTACTCCCCCCAGCCATCGGGGAGAGAGCGCCGGTGCTCTCCTCCCGATGGCTGGGGGAGGGGGACCGCGAAGCGGTGGAGGGGGCCAGGGATTGACCATGATCGCGTTCGTGCGTGCGTCGGCTGCGAAAATCCGCCATAGGCGAAGCGTGACCAGGCTCGCGCGAAATTGGCCCTGGGTGGCGCTCCTCGCCAGCGCCGCCCTGCTCGCCGTGGCCCACGCCTTCGAGACCTTCGGCCATCTGGCCCCCTGCGAGTTGTGCCTCAAGCAGCGCGAGATCTACTGGCTGGTCATGGCCCTGGCCGCCGCCGGCCTGCTGTGGCGCGGCTTGGGTCGCGGGTTCGAGCCGACGCGGCTTATCAACATCCTGCTGTTGGGCGCCTTTCTGGCCGAGACCGCCATGGCGGTCTATCACGCCGGCGTGGAGTGGAAGTTCTGGCCGGGACCGCTGTCGTGCAGCGGCGGATCGATGAAGGTCGACCCGGCCGAGCTGAACCGCCTGTTGTCGGGGGCCAAGATGGCCATTCCCGCCTGCGACCACCCAGCCTGGGTGTTCCTGGGCCTGTCGATGGCCGGCTGGAACGCCCTGGCCGCCGGGGCTCTGGCCGTCGGCAGCGCCACGGCCGCCCTGCGCCCGCCTGCCGATACCGACGCATGAGCCCGCGCCCAGTCCCGGCCCGGCCCGGCGACCGCGGGGTCTCCGCCCGTCTGGCCGAGATCCTGCGCGTCGATCACGCCGGCGAGCTGGCCGCCGTGCACATCTACCGCGGCCACCGGGCGGTGTTCGAAGCCGCCGGCATGACCGGGGCCGCGGAGCGCATGGCCGCTTTCGAGGCCCATGAGGCGACGCACCTGGCGCGCTTCGAGACCTTGCTGACCGACGAGAGGGTGCGCCCGACCCTGATGGCCCCAGTGTGGCGGGCGGCCGCCTTTGGCCTTGGGGTCGGCGCCGCCTTGCTGGGCGAAAAGGCGGCCCACGCTTGCACCGAGGCGGTGGAGACGGTGATCGAGGAACATTACGCCGGCCAGATCGCCGAGATCGCCGCCCGCGAGCCGGACCTGGCCGCCGAATTGGCCGCCTTCCGCGACGACGAGCTGGCCCACCGCCAGGAGGCCCAGGCCCTGGGCGCCGCCGAGGCCCCGTTCCACGCCGCCTTTTCGGCCCTGGTCCGCGCCGGTTGCCGGGCGGCGATCAAGGTTTCGGAGCGCATCTGATGGACATCGACACCCTGCGACGCGACGCCGAGGCCCCGATGATCGCCGGGCAGGACGACCTAGCCGGCGTCGCCACCGACCTGGCCGACGCCTTCACCGACGATGTCATGCTCAACTGGTTCTTTCGCACCGACGCCAAGAAGGCCGAGGCTCATCAACGGTTTTTCCGCCTGATCGTCCAGCTCGCCTACCGCCAGGGCGGCCGCATCGAACGGCCGGCCAGCGGCGGGGCGGTGGCGGTGTGGATGCCGTTCGAAGCGGTGGGTCCCATGTCCGTGGCCGACGAGCTGCGCGCCTTGCCGGTCATGCTCCACGCCACCGGCCTGGCGCGGTTTATGCGCCTGTTCTCCCTGCGCGAGGACATGGACAAGCACCACCCCATGGACCGGCGGCACGCCTATCTGTGGTT
>DASXMK010000400.1:0-4690 GCA_036495705.1 Caulobacteraceae bacterium
CCCATGGCGCGCATCGGGGCTATTTCTTGGCGCGCAGGGCGTCCTGATAGACATGCAGCGCCGGCGAGCCGCCGGTGTGCAGGAACAGCACCTTGTCCTTGGACTTCCAGCGCCCCTGCCGCGCCAGGGCGATGAGGCCAGCCATGGTCTTGCCGGTATAGACCGGGTCGAGCAGGATGCCCTCGATGCTGGCCATCATCCGCACCGCCTCGACCATCTCCGGGCTCGGCAGGGCGTAGCCTGGGCCGACCCAGTCATCGAGGACGACCACATCGCGGCGCACAGGCGAGGCCGTGCCCAGCACATCGGCGCAGTCCTTGGTTAGCGAGCGCACCAGTCCTTCCTGCTCGGTGCGGGGGCGGCGGACGCTGATCCCGGTGACCGGAATATCGGCGTTCAGGGCCACCAGGCCGGCCAGGAGCCCGGCGTGGGTGCCGGCGCTCCCGCTGGCGCAGAGGATATGGTCGACAATCAGCGAGGCGTCGAACAGCTGGCTCATCAATTCCTGGGCGCAGGCGGCGTAGCCGATGGCCCCCAAGGCGTTCGAACCGCCGCCGGGGATCACATAGGCTTTGCGGCCCTTCTTCCCGAGGTCGTCGGCGATGGCCTGCATGGCGGCGGCGAGATCGGCGTCGGCTTCGACCACCTCCACGGCCTCGACGCCCAGCAGGTCGAACAGCAGATTGTTGCCGCTGGCTTTGGCGTCATAGCTGCCAGGCACCCTCTGCTCGAGCACCAGGCGGCACTTCAGGCCCTCATGGGCGGCCGCGGCGGCGGTCAGGCGGCAGTGATTGGACTGCACCGAGCCGGTGGTGATCAGCGTATCGCAGCCCTTGGCCAGGGCGTCGGCGACCAGGAACTCGAGCTTGCGGGTCTTGTTGCCGCCACCAGCCAGGCCCAACAGGTCGTCGCGTTTGATCCAGATCTCCGGGCCGCCAAGTTCGCGGCTGAGGCGCGCCAGAGGTTCGATCGGCGTCGGCCCCGGCGTGTAGCGACGGCGGGCAAAGCGGGTGAGGTTCATGAACGGGTTTCCCCCTTATAGGTCCGGCGTGGGACCGCCGCCTCCGGTTCATGGCGCCCCCGCCCCACGTGAAAACCACTAACTCAATCCAGGCGGAAATCCCAAGCTTCGCCAGCGGTTTCGATGGCCACCAGCTTATCGTTGAAGGCGGTCCAATCGTCGCGCTCGGCGATGGACGCCCAGAGGGCTTCGATCTCGTCGTACAGCAGCTCTTCCGGCTCGGCCCGCCGGAAATAGGGGTTTGACATGCGTTCCGGCCGGTCGGGCTCACGCTCGGCCAGGAGATGGCGGAAGGCGGTGAAGGCCTCGCCGCCGTAGAGGTGAGCCCTGGGGCCGGTTATGGCCCGGGTTTCGCCTCCGCCGAACCAGTCAAAGAAGAACGGCTCCCAGCGCAGCGCTTCGCCCCCCTCCGCCAGCGCCCGGAAGGCGGCGTTGGCCAGCTCGACATCAGCCTCCGGCCCAGCCGGTTTGACGCCCAGGCGCCGGGTCATGGCCTTGGCCAACGCGGCCCGGTAGGCGGCGGAAAAGCCGTTCAGCGCCTCGACCAGCGGATCGGGCTCGCTGACCGTGCTGAGAGCCCCGGCCAGTTGCCGCAGGTTCCAGAACACCGCTTCTGGTTGGCGGCCGAAACTGTAGAGGCCCGAATGGTCGAAGTAGGCGGCGGTAAAATTCGGATCGTTGCGCGGCAGAAAGCGATAGGGCCCGTAGTCGAAGCTCTCGCCGGTGATGTTCATATTGTCGGTGTTGAGCACGCCGTGGACGAAGCCGGCGGCCATCCACGTCGCGGTCAGGCGCGCGGCGCGCTGGACCACCGCCGCCAGCAGAGCCGCGGCCGGATTATCCTGTCCGGCGAGCTCGGGATAATAGGCGCCGATGACGTGACCCAGGAGCTGTCCGACCAGATCGGGGCGCTCGAGGGCCGCATGGCGCTGGAAAGTCCCAAATCGGATATGGCTCCACGACAGCCGGGTGAGCACCGCCGAGCGGGTCGGGCTGGGCTCGTCGCCGCGCTGCAGGCCTTCGCCGGTTTCGACCAGGGAGAAGGAGCGCGAGGTCGGCACGCCCAGGGCCTCGAGCATGGCGGTGGCCAATACCTCGCGCACCCCGCCTTTGAGGGTCAGCCGCCCATCGCCGTCGCGCGACCAGGGGGTGCGGCCCGAGCCCTTGGTGCCCAGATCGAGCAGGCGGCCGGGCTCGCCGACCTCGCGCACCTGGGCGAACAGGAACCCGCGCCCATCGCCAAGATCGGGGTTGTAAACCCGGAACTGATGGCCGTGGTAACGCATGGCCAGCGGCTGGGCCTGGTTGCCAGGCAGGGGCTCGAAGTGGGCGAAATGCGCCAGCCATTCGGCCTCGCTGAGGGTGTCGAGACCGACGCTCGCCGCCGCCCTGTGGTTTCTGAAGCGCAGGATCTCCTGAGGAAAGCGCGCCGGGGTGACCACATCGGCGAATTCCGCGCCCAAGGCGGCGAAGCGCGGGTCAGCTCGATAGACGGCGGAAACGGGCATCTGGCCAGATGGACCGTCCGGGCCGGCTGTCGCAAGGCCGGTTTCGCTTTCGGCCGCCGCGTCGGGCGTGTTACCGCCACCCCTATGCCCGGGCGACTGACCCTGGAATTCCTGAAGACGGAGACTTCCGCGGGATTGGCCCCTGTGGGAGCGGCGGCGATCGCCCTGATCTTGGCCAATTCGCCGCTGGCCGGCGACTATTTCGCGCTGCTGGCCAAGCCCGTTGCGGTGCAGTTCGGGGCCTTTGCCCAGACATCGTCCGTGGAAGCCTGGGTCAAAGACGGCCTGATGGCGTCGTTCTTCCTGATCGTCGGCCTGGAAATCAAGTTCGAGGTCCTGCGCGGGGAACTCTCCAGCCCCCGGCGCCTGGCGACACCGATCCTGGCCGCGGTGGGCGGCATGGTGGTCCCGGCGCTCATCTATCTGGCGTTCAATCTGGGTCCGGGCGGCGCGCCGCGGGGCTGGCCGACTCCCACGCCGACGGATATCGCCTTTGCCTTGGCTGCGCTGTCGATCGCCGCGCCGGCCATCCCCGCCTCGCTGAGGCTATTCCTGCTGACCCTGGCGATCGCCGACGATTTCGGGGCGGTGGCGCTGATCGGCGTTCTGTACACGGCGAAAATTCACTGGGCGGCTCTGGCCGGCGCCGCAATGGTGCTCGCCCTGCTCGCTTCGCTGTCGCGTGTGAAGCGCGCGCCGCTTCTTCTGTATGCGGTCGGATTCGTCCTGGTGTGGGGGTGCTGCCTGAAATCCGGGGTCAACACCTCGGTGGCCGGAGTGGCCTGCGCCCTGACTGTCCCGGTGGGAGCCCGCCGGCCGGGCGGCGAAAGCATGGTCACCCTGTTCATGGACGCCTTGCACCCATGGGTCGCCTACGGTGTCCTGCCGCTGTTCGCCTTCACCGCCGCCGGCATTCCGCTGCGGGCCCTGACGGCCCACGATGTTCTCTCGCCCGTCACCGTGGGCGTGGCCGTGGCCCTGCTGGTCGGCAAGCCGGTCGGCGTGTTCGGCGTGACCGCCCTGGCCACCGGCCTCCGGCTGGGCCGCCGGCCGACCGGATCGACCTGGCTCGAACTCTTGGGCGTGGCCGCGCTCACCGGGGTCGGCTTCACCATGAGCTTCTATCTCGGCGGCCTGGCGTTCCGCCACGACGGCGCGCTGGCTCAGACGGAAGTCAGGCTGGGTGTCATCGCCGGTTCGCTGGTTTCGGCGCTCGCCGGCGCCGCCTTGCTGTGGCGGGCCGGCCAGGCGCGCGACGGCCCGGAGGAATGACCTGAAGCGGTGGGCGGCGTCCTTTTAGAGGCGCGCGGTCATGGCGACGAACAGCCACCGGCCGAGCGCGTCATAGGCCCCCGGATAGGTATTGGCGTTGGACGCGACCCCGGCTGCAAAATCGGCCGCGACGATCGGCGGGTCGACATCGAACAGATTGTTCACCCCGACCCGGACCTCGATGCGCCGGTTCAGCCGCCACGCCAGGCTGAGGTCGATATAGCTGCGCGCGCCCAGCCGAAAATCGGCGGCGTCGAACGGCGTGCTCAGAAGCGGGTTCGGAGAGGCCGCCACCACGATCACGGGACCGACATAGCGCCATGTCGCGGTGACATCGACGCGCCACGGCGTGTCCCAGGTCAGCCGCAGGGTGTGCCGCCAATGCGGCTGCGGATCGCCGCAGGGCCCTCCATAGTAGCCGGAGCAGTCGAAAGCCGGCGTGCCGGGCACGGTCACGGTCGAAAGGTCAAGGACATAGGTCCCGATCAGATGCACCCCAGCCCTCCCCAAGGCATGTCCGCCCAAGTCCGGCAAGGCGTGCTGGTAGCTTGCGTCCACGTCGACGCCCCGGGTCACGAGGGAGGCGGCGTTCTGCTCCACGTCGTTGACATAGCCGGCCGGGCCAATCCACAGCGACCCGGTCCCGGGCGCACGATGCACCTGGCTGCACAGGAAGGCATTGCCGGTCTGCAGGCACTGTTCGATGGTGGTGTCGGCCTGAAAGTTGGTGATGACATCGTTCACCCGAATGTCGAAGTAGTCCACCGCGAGGCTCAATCCGGGGACGATGCGCGGCGTGATCACGGCCCCGAGCGTCTCCGTGGTGGCGACTTCGGGTCGCAGGTCGGGATTGCCCCCTTCCAGGGAATTGTAACCGCCGTCACTGGGG
>DASXMK010000401.1:0-2448 GCA_036495705.1 Caulobacteraceae bacterium
GGCCTGGTCTGGGAGGACGGCGACGCCGACCGCATCGCCTGGCCGGCCCCCGGGACCCTGGTGGCCGCGCCGTGGCTGGGCGAGGACACCGGCCATGTCATTACCTCGATGTTCGAACTCGACGGCGCCCCCAACGATCTCGATCCGCGCCATGTGCTCAGCGGCGTGATCGAGCGCTTCGCCGCCGACGGACTCACTCCGGTGGTCGCCTGCGAGCTGGAGTACTACCTGGTCGATCCCACCCGCGGCCCGAACGGCGAAGTGACCCTGGCCGCCGGCCGGGGCGGCGAGCGGCCCAGCCTGCACGGCGTCTATGGCCTGCGCGAACTGGAGGACTTCTCCGGTTTCCTGCGCGAGCTGTGGGCCACGGCCGACGCCCAGGGCGTGCCGCTGGAGGCGGCGATCTCGGAATACGCCCCCGGCCAGATCGAGCTCACCCTGCGCCATGGCCCGGACGCCCTGCGGGCCGCCGACGAGGCGGTGATGTACAAGCGCCTGGCCAAGGGCGTCGCCGCCCGCCACGGCCTGGAGGCGACTTTCATGGCCAAGCCGTTCGCCGAGCTTTCCGGCAGCGGCCTGCACCTGCATGTCAGCGTTATCGATGCGCAGGGGCGCAACATCTTCGCCGCCGAGGATCCGGCCGGGACCCCGGCCCTGGCCCATGCCGTCGGCGGCCTCAAGGCCCTGCTCGCCGAAAGCATGGCCGTCTTCGCCCCCAACGCCAATTCCTACCGCCGCTTCCGGCCCAATTCCTACGCCCCGGTCGCCCCGACCTGGGGGATCAACAACCGCACGGTCTCCCTGCGCGTCCCGGCCGGGCCGCCGGCCAGCCGCCATATCGAGCACCGCGTGGCCGGGGCCGACGCCAACCCCTATCTGGCGCTGGCCGCCCTGCTGGCCGGGGTCCACCATGGCCTGACGGGCAAGATCGATCCCGGCCCGCCGGTGCGCGGCGACGGCTACGCCGCGGCGGCGGCCTCGCACGAGCGTCTGCCGGCCCACTGGTTCGCCGCCGTGGACCATTTCGAAGCCTCGCAAGCCCTGGCCGACTATCTGGGCGCGCGGTTCGTTTCCATGTTCGCCAAGGTCAAGCGCGCCGAGCAGGACCGCTTCAACGCGATCGTCAGTCCCCTCGATTACGACTGGTACCTGAAGAATGCCTGAGGGGCCAAAAAACCGATCCTCCCCCTGGGGAGGGGGACCACGAAGTGGTGGAGGGGGCGAGTGAAAGAGCGCCGGCGCGCGGCCCTCGCCCCCCTCCCGGCCTTCGGCCGTACTCCCCCCGCTTCGCAGCGGGAGATCCAATGACCTCGCGCCGGTCCCTTCTCGCCGGCCTGGGCGCGGCCGCGGCCGGGTTCTCGCTCGAGGCCTGCGCCGCCCACGGCCCGCTCGGCCCCAACGGCGAGGAGCAGCGGCTCAACTTCTACAACTGGGACACCTACACCGGCCGCACCACCCTGGCCGACTTCAAAGCCGCCACCGGGGTCACGGTGAAGATGAGCCTGTTCTCCACCAACGACGAGCTGTTCTCCAAGCTGCGCGCCGGCAATCCGGGCTTCGACGTCATCGTCCCGACCAACAATTACGTCACCCTATTGCGCACGGCCGGCCTCATCCAGCCGCTGGACCTGGCCAAGATCCCCAATCGCAAGAACGTTCTGCCCAGTTTCCAGAACCCGCCGTTCGATCCCGGCCGGCGTTGGTCGATGCCCTACACCTGGCTGGTGCTCGGCCTCGGCTACCGCAAATCGAAGATGATCGGCGGCGTCCCCGACAGCTGGAAATGGGTCATAGACAGCGACCGCTACAAAGGCCGCATCGGGGTGTTCTCCGAATCCGACGACATGATCGAGCTGGGGGCCAAATACCTGGGCTATTCGGTCCGCGAGATCCCGTTCCCGGTGGTCGACAGGGTGGCGCAGATGTACATCCGCCAAAAGCCCAACATCAAAATCTTCCACCACGACGAGGGCCAGGACCTGCTGCTGGCCGGCGATATCGACATCGTCATGGAATACAGCGGCGACATCGCCCAGGTGATGCTCGAGGACCCGGACCTCGATTTCGTGGTCCCGCGCGAAGGCTCGATCCTGTCGTCCGATTGCCTGTGCATCCCGACCGGCGCGCCGCGGCCCGACAACGCCCACCGGTTCATCAATTTCATCCTCGATGGCAAGGTCGGGGCCGAGATCAGCGATACGATCAAATACCCGACCCCCAACGGCGCGGCCCTGGCCCTGATGCCGGCCTCCTACCGCGACAATCCGGTGATCTATCCGCCGCCGGCGGTGATGGCGCGCTGCGAATATGCCGACTTCGAGGGCCTGGCCCGGGCGCACCTGTACGATGAGACCGTGACCCGGATCTTCGCGGCATGAGGGGGCGAGAGGATGCCGGGTGGATCTCCCCCCGTTTCACGGGGGGAGGGCCGGCGAAGCCGGGAGGGGG
>DASXMK010000402.1:0-6003 GCA_036495705.1 Caulobacteraceae bacterium
CTTCTGGGCCTTCCTGGTGTTCATCCTCAACTATGTGCCGATCCTGGGAGCGGTGGCGGCCATCGCCCTGCCGGCGCTGTTCGCCCTGTTGCAATACGGCGACTGGAGCCACAGCCTGACCATTCTGGGCGGCCTGTTCGCCATCACCTTCGTGGTCGGCAACATCTTCCTGCCGCGCATGCAGGGCCACAGCCTCAACATGGACCCGCTGATCGTGATGCTGTCCCTGGCTTTCTGGGGCACGATCTGGGGCTTGCCGGGGGCGTTCCTGTCGACGCCGCTCACGGTGCTGACCATGGTCATTCTCTCGCAGTTCGAGGGCTCGCGCTGGATCGCCATCCTGCTGTCGGGCGACGGCGACCCGCTGGGCATCGGCCGCGGGGCCGAGATTTCGCCGGATCAGGCCGAAGTGGCGCTCTAGACTTGGGCGCCGAGCAGGCGCACCACCCCATCGAACGCGCCCGACCGCTCGACGGCAGCGTGGAATCGGTTGTCGGCGGTGACGAGACAGGCTCCCGTCCGGATGGCCATCGCCAGATACAGACAGTCATACACGGGGTGATTCAACAGGTTGGCCAGGTCGGCCCCGGCCCGAAGGTCTTCCTCGATTGGTACTGTCGTCACCGGGGCGCTGAAGAGCTCAGCCAGCCGCTCTCTGGCCCCATCGGCCCCAATCTCGCCGCGCTGGACACGCCGCCACAGCGCGTTGGCAGCCTCAAGCAGCCACAACGACGGCGCGAACAGGTCTTCATCGAGCAGGGCCACGGCCGCCTCTGCTCCGGGCTCGTCAAGCACCCATTTGAGCGCCACCGACGCATCGATGACCACACTCACCGGAGGTCGCGGTCCTCACGGATGAGATCGGCCGACTCTCCGACGATCCGCCCGCGGGTGTCTTCCCGCAGGTGCCGCGCGCGGTCCTTGAACGCCTGACTGCCGACCGTCAGCGCCTTCTCCAGGATTGAGCGGTGCTCGGCCTCGGCGCTGTGGCGATGGCGCGCGGCCCGGCGCTTCAGCGCCTCGACCACCTCGGGGGGGACGTTCCTGACCAATAGTTGAGGCATGGAATTATGATATCATATGATATCACCGAATCGCAACGGTCAGGGCCCGAACGTGAGGCCGTAGTCGCGAGCCAGGGCGACGCGGCTGGGCGCCGTGAGCTCCCCGATCCGCGCCTTGGTCTTGGCGCCGAGGGCGAGGGGCTTGGCCGGCAGAACGCCATCCAGTTGTTCGACCAACCGCGTCGCTTCGGTCTTGGTCGTCTGGTCCATTTCGAAGCGGTTGAGGATGCGCAGGATGGCGACGCCCGCCTCGCCCATCGTCCGGTTCGCCTCGACACGGCCGGCCTCCAGGTCCTCAAGGTCGAGGGCGGCGAGGAAGGCGGCGATGGAATCGCCGGCATAGACGAACGGCCGCACCTGGCCGGCGCCCAACACGCCTTCTAGATCGCGGACAAAGCCGATGTAGTCCAGGCGGCTGACGAACCACGGCAGTTCGATAGCCTCGTCGATCCCTAAGTCGCGGCCGTTGCCCGGCGGCCCGCCCCGGGGATTTTTCAGCATCTGCACATACTGGCTGCGGGCGTAGGCCACCGGCTCGCGGAACCATACCCACAGCTCGGTCTCGAACCTTTGCGCCAGGGCGGCCAGGGCGGCGCGTCCGGCGGGAGTGACGTGCGGCCAGTCGCCGTACAACGCTTCATCGGACAGGATAAGGGTGTGGGCCGCGGCGGGGCAGGCGGCCAGCGCCCGTTCGCACTCGCGCGCGAAACGCTCCTGCCCTTCGGCCATCAGCGCTTCGATCAGCCACCGGTGCTTGGGGAACCGGCCGGTCCGGCGGTAGTCCTCGCCGGTCGGCGGATAGACGACGCCGCGGGCGGCCAGGTCGTCCGTATGGGCTTCCAGGAACAACTGCAGGGCGGTGGTGCCGGTCTTTTCGGTTCCGGCGTGGAGGATGATCTTGCGGATCACGGCGCCGCTCAGGCTCGCTAAGGTCGCCGAGCCGTAAAACTATTCACATGGGCTGCGGGCAAGGTGCTGACCTCCAGCACGGTCGCGTTCTCCCGCTCGACCGGGATGAAGCCGTTGACCCCGTGATGGCGGGTGATATCGACAAAACCCGCCTCATCGAGCACGTGCCGAAGGTACTGGTGCGTGAATGGGCTTTCCAACGTGCCAAACCGGTCCATCTCGGCTCTCCACATGGCCGCCGGCTCCTGATCGTCCCCAGGTGTCCAGTTCGACTCGCCCACGATAACCAGGCGCCCGCCGGGCTTGAGCATGCGGAAGGCCTGGGCGGCGGCGCGACGCTCATCGGCCAGATGGTGCAGGGATTCGAAGAACAGCAGCCCGTCGGCCCAGTCGTCGGGAGCGGCGCTGTCTTCGAACGTAGCGCATTCGAATTCGACATTGGGGATCAGCATTTCGAAGGCGTGGCGGGCGGCGAACTGGTCAAGGTTTTCGCGCGCGGCGGCGATCATGGCCGCGCTCGGTTCGATGCACTTCACCTTGTAGCCCAGGCCCATCAGGTAGCACGTCAGCCAACCGCTGCCCGACCCGATCTCGACGACCTTGGCGTTGGCCGGCAAGGCAAGCGCCTGGATGGCGTTGAGCCCTTGATACATGGCCGTGAAAAACGCCGGATGGCCGGCGCTCCAGTCGAATGGCTTCTGTTTGAGCCCGGCCGCCTCGAGCGGCTGCAGCGCCGCCGTATAAGTCTCGGCCGCCTGGCGGTAGGTGGTCAACGCACCCGACTGATCGCCCATGAACCGGGTTGGGCCGTCGAAGGCCAGCGCGTTCGTCGGTGGGTGGCTCCGAAGCCAAGGGAACTTCATCACTATTCGGCGCCCCGCTTAAGACAGCAGTTTCTCGATCGTTTCCGGCCAATTGATCCCGCGATCGCGCCATGCGGCCCGGGCCGCCTCGCCGAGCCGCTCGGTTGCAGCCGGATCGCCGGTCAAGCGGGCCAGGCCTTCGGCCAGCGAGGCCGCTTCCGGTTCGGCGACGACGCCGGTCTCGGTCGTGACCATCTCAAGCAGACCGCCGCAATCGCGCGCGGTCAGCACCGGCTTTCCGGCGCAGAACGCCTCCATGGCCACATAGCTCAGGGAATCCTCGTCATAGGGCAGGCACGCGCAGGCCATGGCCCCGTTGACCCAGGCGGCGATCTGCCCGCGCGGATGAAAGCCGAAGCGCAACTCGACGCGGGATTCCAGGGCGTGGCGGGCGACCAACTCGCGCAGGCTGTGGGCGTAGTCGTCGCTATCGGGCGGCCCGGCGATGATCAGCCGGGCGCCGCCGCGCACCCGCGCCAGGGCTTCGATCAGCAGATGCTGGCGCTTGCCAGGGCCGACGCGGCCGCCGGCGAACACATAGCCCTGCGCGGGGCCGCCGCCGAACAGGTGGTCGTCGTTCATCGGCGGATACAGCACTTCGGCCGCGAAGCCGTTGTATTTCAACAGCCGCGACCGGGTGACCGGCGAGTTCACAAACACCTTGCGCGCTTCGGCGAAGGCGCCGTTGTCAGCCGCGGCCACGGCGGCCCTTAGCGCCAGATCCCGGCCCTCATTGGCCAACCCCTGGCCGACGTCGCCGAGGTCATAGGCCTGGCGGAACTGGTGCAGCAGCCACAGGGTCTTGTCCGGGTGAGGAACGAGGTAGGCGGGAAATTTCAGCGCGATCACCTTGTCGGTGTTCTCCACGCTCAGGCAGCGGGCGATCAGGATCTCCTCGATCAACCGCTCGGAAGGAATCCAGCGAAACGGCAAGCGAATCAGCTCGCTTTCCACGCCGGGGGTGTCGTTGAGGCGGGCGACGAGGTGGTCGGCCAGCTCCTCCGCCCCGCCCCGCACGAACG
This sequence comes from Caulobacteraceae bacterium, assembly GCA_036495705.1. GTDB lineage: Bacteria > Pseudomonadota > Alphaproteobacteria > Caulobacterales > Caulobacteraceae > Acaudatibacter. Next base: position 3,859 of record DASXMK010000402.1, read on the forward strand.
GCGCGGCCGTGTTGAGCACCAGGACCTTCATGCGGCGATGGCTTCGACGACATGCGACCAGTCGATCTTGAGTTCGCCCAGGCGGGCAAAATTGGCCTCGCCGTAGCGCCGGGCCAGGGCGCGGTCGAAGTAGAGCCGGTCCATCGCCTCGGCGATGGCGCCCGCGTCGGGCTCGACCACCAGGCCGTTGCGCTCGTGGCTGACGAACTCCAGCACCGCGCCGCTGTCGGTGGTGGCGATCACCGCCTTGCGGGCATGGGCGGCCTCTTCGCAGGGATAGCCGATGCCATCCTCGTCGAACGGCGCATAGGCGATGGCCAAGGCGTCCTTGAGCGCCGCGGCCTTGTCCGCTTCGCTGATCCAGCGATCCTCGAAAGTGACCCGATCCCTGAGGCCGGCGGCGGCGATGGCCGCGCGGATCATCTCGGCATAAACCGGCCATGTTGACCGTCCGCACAGCCGCAGGCGAACCGGCGATTTCACCTTGGTCATGGCCTCGACCATCAGCAGCTGGCGCTTGTGCGGCTCGACCCGGTTGAGGACGACGATCTCGTCGCCATAGTCGCCGCAGACGAACTGCTCCGGCTCCAGGATCGGCGGATAGAGCCGCGTCGAGGCGACGCCGTTGAACCGGGTCAGGCGATCGCTCACCCGCTGGGAATTGGTGAAGATCGTCTTCGCCTCTCCGAGCGTGGCGTTGTCGAGATCGGTGATGGCCCGCCGCAAGGCGTCCCGGGCCGGCGTCGGGGGCGGCGCGTATTCGGTTCCCCACAGGTCGTAGAACGCCCGGATATGGTGGATGAACCACAGGACCTTGTGCGGGTGCTTGAGCACATAGGCTGGCGGGCGAAAGGCCACCAAGCGGTCGCCGGCGTCGCTGAGGTCCATCAGGCGGAAGGCGGCGATCTGTTCCAGCAGCTTCTCGGGATGGTCGGTGAACGGCAGCAAGAAGCGCTCGACCTCATGGCCGTGCTCGACCAGCTTGTCCTCCAGCCAGTCGACGATGAACCGCCCGCCGCCCTTGATGAACGGCACATAGGTCGAGGCGAGCACGATCTTCATGACCCGAGTGCTGCCCCGCCGACCCGCGGGTGTCAAATTAGCCAGGCAAAGACTGAGCCGCGCAAGCAGCGGATTTGCGGAGCGAGGTCACCGTGAGGTGCGACGCCAAAACGCGATGAATACTTTCCGCAACCTTTCAGTGATCGACGGCTCGCGCGTTTCGAGTTCAACCTCCGGCGCGGTAGTCGCGTTCATTGCCTGCACGTATTTGCACGATGCGCCTTTGCAGATAGTATTTATCCGGTCGGCCAAAACATCACGCCGGAGTTCTTGCATCCGGTCGCCGTTCCAGATAGTCTCGAATTTGTCTTCATTAATATTTCCAACCACATTGGTCGAAAAACAACAGGGCGCAACCCTACCGTCGGACGCTACTATTGCCCAGTTCCAAGGGTAGTTGCAGTCCTTTACCGAAATTTGACCGTCTGTATCTGAAGTGCTTTCCGACGTACCGTGAGGCGTTGCGTCGAGTCCGTCTTCCTCTTCATCAAAGAATACGACTTTGTTGTGATCCAAGTTGACCGGAATTTGCAGTTCATCGCCTCGCTGAACCGCCGCTCTTATCCATTTATTGGACAGGTCCGGAAAATTCCACAGACCCTGCTGCGCATAATCGAAGCGCCACCCGTCTTCCTGGGTTATCTTGTAACGCGCCATATATTCGCCCGGCAGCCGATTGAGGTGCCCGAAGAGGACACCGTTCGCGCCGAGATCCTTCGCCAGCTCGACAAATTGGACGACCTCTTCGATGTTCTCCCGCATCAGGGTCATATTCATAAAGACAATCGGAAGCGGCCGGTCCCCGCGGGCTGAAACTAATCGTCTCAGGTTGTTCAGCACGATATTGAAATCGTAACCGCGAATTCTTCGATAGGTTTGCTCAGTCGCGGCGTCGAGCGATATGTTGATCAGCAACTTGCCGTTGAATTGCAGGAGTCGATTAATTCTCTTGTCGTCAAGTATCGTGAGATTCGAATTGAACGATACCTCGCAGTCTTTGTGGAAATGATTGCCTTCCAAGGCGCGCCAGAACGAGGGACTGGTTAAAGGTTCGCCGATGCCATGAAGCTGGACGGAGTGAGC
>DASXMK010000403.1:0-7392 GCA_036495705.1 Caulobacteraceae bacterium
TGTTGAGTCCGGTCCCGAACCCCAGCTCGGCGACGGTGAAGCTATGACGTCCGCGCCAGGCGCCTGGAAGATCGCAGCCGTGCAGGAACACCAGGCGCGCCTCGGCGAGGCCATCGTGGGTTGAATAGTAGAGATCGCCGAATTGGGCCGACCGCGGCGGCTGACCCTCGCGCCAGATGATCGTCGTCGGCGACGAAGTCACCGGTCACCCACGAAAAAGGGCCGCCCGGGTGGGCGGCCCTTCTTCAGAAAACGAAAGACGTTTCGAACGATTATTGGCCGGTCGTGCTGGCGGCGTTCGAAGCGGAATTGGTCGCGTCCATGGCCGCGGTCGACGAAGTGTTGGCGGCTTCGTTGGAAGCCATGGCATTTGAGGCGCTGGCGTCGGCGGCGGCGGTGTTGTCGGCCGGGGCGGCGGGCTTGCTGCAGGCGGCGATGGACAACGCGCCAGCGGCGGCGCCGGCGACGAGCAGCGAACGAACGAAGGTAGAGGTCATGATCCCTGGTCCCCTTGGATGAGGTTAATGCGTCGTCAGATGGTGACGCTGCGGGCGGCAATATGCCGGGTTCGCGCCTGAACGCAAGGGGAGAGTTCACGGAACCGTGATCACAATGCCAATTTCATGACGCCCATTCAGCGCGTGGCCGGCGAGATTGCGCCCCTCGGGCGGGCTCGATAACAGCCAGCGCCATGCCCACGGTCGCCGTCGATTCGAAATTGCCGGCCCGGTCTTTGAGCATCATCTTCGGCGTCTCCATCGTCACCGCGCTCGGCAACACCGGGATGCAATCGGTATTGCCGGCGATCGGACGTTCGATCGGCTTCCCGGACTATCAGGTGGCGGCGATCTTTTCCTTGTCAGCCCTGCTGTGGGCCTTCAGCTCGCCGTTCTGGGCCCGTCAGGCGGATCTGCGCGGGCGTAAGCCGATGATGATGGTCGGCTTGGCCGGTTTTGTCGTGTCAATGGTTTGCGCCGGCGCGGTGGTCAGCGCCGGCGTGCGCCACCTGGCCGCGCCGCTGACGATTTTCGTCCTGTTCCTGTTCGCCCGGGCCTTGTTCGGCTTGTTCGGGGCCGCATCCAACCCCGCCACCCAGGCCTATATCGCCGAGCGCACCCGACGCGATGAGCGCACCGGGGCCATGGCCGCTCTGGCCGGGGCGTTCGGCCTTGGAACCATCGTCGGTCCGGCCGTGGCCCCGCTGTTCGTCCTGCCGGTGGTCTGGCTAGCCGGGCCGATGTTCGGATTCGCGGTGATGGCCGTCGCTATGATGGTCGTCGTGGCCCGCGCCCTGCCCGAGGCCTGGCCACCCCCGCAACCGACCAGCGCGACGCCCAGCCCGCCGCCCAAGAGCGGCTCACTGCTTCGGGACCCGCGCCTCACCCCCTATCTCGTCTATGGCTTCCTGGTCGCCGCGTGCCAGACGGCTCAGGGCCAGACACTCGGTTTCGTGATCATCGACCAACTCGGCCTGCCGCCGATCCAGGCCCAAGGCTACACCGCCGTGGCCATGATGGCCGGCGCGGTGGCTGGGCTCCTGGCGCAATGGGGCCTGATCCGCATGCTGCGTATGAGCCCCAAGGACCTGCTGCGCTGGGGCGCGGCCACGGCCGCCGTCGCCAATCTGATCATGGCCTTCGCCCACAGCTACCAGGCGGTGGTCATCGGCTTCGCCCTGTCGAGCCTGGGCTACGGCTTCTGCCGGCCCGGGTTCACCGCCGGCGCCTCACTGGGCGTTACCGAGGCCGAACAGGCCGGCGCCGCCGGGGCGATAGCCGCCGTCAACGGCGTCAACGCGGTGGTCGCGCCCTTGTTCGTGCTGCTCTATAGCGCCATCCACCCGGCTCCGTTCCTGGTCAACGCCGCCATTTTGGGCGCGCTCGTCGTCTATGCCTTCGCCAACGGCGTCCTGGCCAAGGCCGGAACCGGGGCCACCACCGAGGACGAGGCGGCTCTCTCGAGCCTCGAGCGCGACCGTGAGGGGGTTAGCGTCTAGGCCGTTCTGGAGGCTGCGGCGCTGAGCCGCTGCACCATCATCGGCGAGAGATAGCCGTCCGCCGGCAGACCCTGGGATTTCTGCCAGGCGCGCAGGGCCTGGCGCGTGCCGGCGCCGATCATTCCGTCGACCGTGACCGGGCCGTAGCCGAGCTTGCCGAGCGCGCTTTGGGCGGCCATGCGCTGCTCAAGCGACAGCGGGGTCTCGAGCGGCCACGCGGTGACGACGCCCGGGCCCCCGGCGAACCGGTCGGCCAGCAGGCCGACGGTAAGGGCGTAGGCGATGGAGTTGTTGTAGCCGCGGATGACGAAATGGTTGGGCAGCGCCAGGAACGCCGGGCCGCCGGCCCCGGAGGGCAGCAACAGCACGGCCGGCGCGTGGGCGTCGTCCCAGCGCCAGGCGGCCGGGGCCGCCTGCCGCACACTTTTGGCGGCCCACCAGGCGAATTCCTCTCGCGGACCCTCGCTGAGGCCATAGTCGAAGCCGGAGGGCAGGATGACCTCCAGGGCCCAGCCCTCGCCGCGACGCCAGCCGGCCTTGCCCAGCAAGTTGGCCGCCGTCGCCAGGGCGTCCGGGGGCGAGCCCCAGACATCGGGCCGCCGGCCCTCTGTGACGCTCACGGCGTTGGCGAGGTAGGACGTCGGCAGGATCTGAGTCTGGCCCACGGCCCCGGCCCATGACCCCTGGAGCTGGGACCGGGTGACATCGCCGTCGCCGATCATGCGCAGGGCGGCCAGAAGCTGGTCCTCGGCCCAGGCGCGGCGACGACCAAGCGCCAGGGTGGCCAGACAGCGGATGACATCCAGATCGCCCTGATGGACGCCGAAGCCCGACTCCATGGCCCACACCGCGATCAGGATATCGCGCGGCACACCATAGGCGCGCTCGATCTCGGGCAGCGCCGGGATGGCGGCGCGCTTGGCCCGTCCGATGGCCACGCGCTCGGGGCCGATCGCGTCCCGGACATAGGCGCTCACCGGCCGGGCGAACTCCGGCTGGCGTGCATCGAGCGCCGCCACGTGCGGGTCTGGCGCGAGACCGGCGAGCTCGCGCTCGACCACCGCGCGCGGCAAGCCGGCGGCCACGGCCTTGGCTTTGAAGCCGGCCAGCCAGTCGTCGAAGAAAATCCCCGGCGGTGGGCCGGGCGCAACGACGATGGGCAGGGACTGGGCGCTCGCGACCCCGGCCATGCCGACAGCGGTGAGCGCCAGGAACGCGCGACGATTCATACCGCGCCAGCCTAGCCCAAGACCGGGCGCGACGGAATCGCCCGGCGCATCAAATCGCGCGCCTTTGACGCGCGCACGGCGCGGCCTAAGCTCTAACTCTGCACGACAAAGGGTCGCTGGATGCGCCTGAGGCAAATCGCGCTCGCCGCGCGAGATCTCGACACAGCCGTTGGCTGAGGCGCGACCGGGGGCGATGGAGGCCGTCGTCGGGCGGGGCGGGGCCACGGCTGTCTCCGGCCTCGGCTCGACCCTGGCGGTCGGCTTCGCGGCCCACTTCCTGATCGCCCTGATCAATGTGGTGCTCGTGCCGGTGTTCCTGCGTCTGCTGGGGGCGCAGGCGTATGGGCTGGTGACGTTTTACATCGTCCTGCAGAGCTGGATGATGCTGTTCGACCTCGGCGTCTCACCGGCGCTGGCCCGACAGCTTTCGCGGCACAGGGCCGGGGCCCTGGGTTCGGCCGACGCCGCCAGCCTGCTGGCCGCCGCCGAAGTGGTGTTCCTGTTTGGAGGGCTGGCCGCGGGCGGCGCGATCATCTTCGGCAGCCCATGGATCGCCAGCCATTGGTTGGGCGCCTCTAGCCTGCCACCGCGCGAACTCGACTTGTCGTTGCGTTTGATCGGCGCCTTGCTGGTGTTCCGCTGGCTGACCGGACTCTACCAGTCGGCGCTGGTCGGACTGGAGCGCCAGATCCGGGTGAACGCCGTGGCCCTGGCGGCGGCGGTCGCGCGCTACGGCGGGGCGCTGGCGGCTCTCGTCTGGTTCTCGGCCTCGCCGGTGGTGTTCTTCGCGGTCCAGGCGGGCGTGACCCTGGTGGAGGCGGGCCTCTGCCGGGTGATGCTACGAACCGCGATGCCCTCTGAGCGGGGGCGCTGGCGCTCCGGCTGGCGTTCGCTGCGCAAAGAGTTTCGCTTCGCCCTCGGGCTCACCGCCGCCTCGGCCGCCACGACCCTGATCGGACAGGCCGACAAACTGACCCTCTCACACGTCCTGCCGCTGGGCGAGTTCGGCCTCTTCGGCCTGGTGGTGTCGGTGGTCGGCGGCATCACCATGGTCGTACCGCCGTTCGTCCAGGCCTTTCAGCCGCGACTGACCACCCTGCTCGCCCAGGGCCGGCGGGCCGAGTTCGTGCACGTCTATCGCCTGTCGGCGGCCCTGATCCTGGCCCTCGCCGCCGGCCTCGCCGGGACCATCGCCGCTCATCCCGACTGGGTGCTCTTCGCTTGGACCGGCCGGGCGAGCCTGGCCGCTCACCTGGCTCCGACCCTGAGCTTCTACGCCGCCGGCGCGGCCATCGCCTCGTTCCTGTTCGTGCCGTTCCTGCTTCAGTACGCCCAGGGTCAGGTGCGCCTGCACGTGATCGGCAATGTCAGCTTCGCGGCGGTGTGGATTCCGGCCGAAGTGTGGGCCGCGGTCACGCACGGGGCCCTGGGCGCGGGAATGGTGTGGCTGGCGGGCAACCTGCTCTACCTCCTCCTGTGGGTCCCGGTCATCCACGCTCGTCTCCTCTCGCCCGAGGAACGGCGCCGCCTGGACCTCGGCGTTTGGGTGCGCGGCCTGCTGTTGACCCTCGCCCTGGCCGCGAGCCGTCTCTTGCCATTCGGAACTCTCACCCGGCCGCAAGCTTTCGCCGCCTTGGCGGCGGTCAGCCTGGTGGTCACCGTCTTGGGGCTGGCCTTGTCGACCGAGATGCGCGCCTACGGCCGCAATGCGGTCGCGCACATGCTGAGGCGCCGAGGGTGAGACCCAGGATCGCGGTCCTGCTCTCGACCTACAATGGCGAGGCCTTTCTCGCGGCCCAGCTCGACAGCCTGTTGGCCCAGGAGGGGGTCGAGGTCGAGGTGTTCGCCCGCGACGACGGTTCGAGCGACGCCACCCTGGCCATCCTGGCCGGCTACGCCCGCCACTGGCCGGGGCTGGCGAGGCCGATGGCCGGCGCCAACCTCGGGCCGGCGGCGAGCTTCATGACCCTTCTGGGCGACGCGCCGGACGGTTTCGACGGCTACGCCTTTTGCGACCAGGATGACGTCTGGCTGCCGGACAAGCTGGCTAGAGCCATGTCCAGCCAGGGCGCGGCCGGTGAAGATGCGCCGGCGCTCTACTGCTCGCGGGTGACGTGCGTCGACCGCGCGTTGCGCCCGCTCGGGCCGGCGCCGATCAAGCGCGACGGGAGCTTCGAGCATCTATTGTTCGAGAACATCGCCTTTGGGGTGACCGTGGTGATGAACCGGCCGGCCGCGGCCCTGGTGCGCGCCCGCCCGCCGCGCGCCGGTATGATCATGCACGATTGGTGGTGCGCCCTGACGGTCTCGGCCTTTGGCTCGGTGACCTATGACGCGCAGCCGAGTGTGCTCTATCGCCAGCATGGCTTGAACCAGATCGGCCAGTCGCCGAGCCGCGTGGGCGAATGGGCCCGGCTGGCGAGGCTGTTCGCGCGCGCGCCGCGCCGGTTCTGGCCCATCCACGCCCAGGCGGCGGAATTCCTGCGCCTCTACGGCCCGGATCTCGACTCAGACCGCCGGCGACTGGTCGAGGCCCTGGTTGACTCCAGACGCTCGCTGACCGCCCGCATCGGCTTTGCGGCGTCAGGAAATATCCGCCGCGCCGACGCCCTGGGCGCGCTGGTGGCCCGAATGCTGGTGGCGGCCGACCTCTATTGAGCGCCTGAGACGGCGGCTATTGAGCCCCGCTAACCCTCTTGCTCTAAGCGAGCTGGGGCCGGCGTTCGGCCCGCAAATAGATCGCCCAACCGAGGCCTATAAGCGCGGCCGACGACACTATCAATTTGACCACCGCGCCCAGCTTGTCGGTGGCGTCGGGGCTCGGAACCAGGGTGCAGGCTATGGCGCTGGAGGTCACCGCCAGCCCGGCCACCGCCAGGATCCGGCGTCCGCGCGCCCCCCCGGGCGCAACCCAGACTCCCTCGGCCGGCGCTCCGCGAACCTGGAAATAGGCCAGGAACAGGAACACGAACGGCAAGGTGTAGGAAATCACGCTCATCGACACCAGGAAGTCATAGGCGCCTTTCACGCTGGCGCCGGCTTGGCCCAGCACCACCAGGAACACCACCGCCACGACCTGGACCAGGATGGCGGTGGTCGGGGCCCCGGTCCTGGGATGACGCCGGGCGAAGGCGGGGGGGAAATAGCGGTCGACGCCGATGACGAACGGCAGGCGGGCGGCGACGCCGAACCAGGCGCTGTAGCTGCCAAGTATAGCGAGGCCGAGAAGCAGCGGCGGTAGTCTGGCGAGCGATCCCAGGCCGACCCTGGAAAGCCCAAGCGCGAAGGCGTCCGGAAGCCCGGCCAGGCGCGACGCATCGCCGGGTTTCAATATCGAAAACATCGCCAGGGTGCCGGCGACATAGGCGGCGAACACCAGCACCCCCACCAGCGCCAAGACGCGCAAGATCTGCCGGACGCCGCCTTGCACATCCTCGCGCAGGAACGCCAGCGCCTCTGGCCCGCCATAGGCGAAGACCATGATCGCCCACAGGGCCGCGCCGTCGGCGGTGATTGGCGGCGCATAGCTGGCGTGGGCGAAGTCCGTGGCCACGCCTCCCCTGAGGGCCAGCGCCAAGCCGACGACGACCAACGTCATCGTCAACAGTCCGGCCGCGATCGAACCGAAGCTGGTCAGCCATTTGCCAGTCCCCAGACCTTGCCAGTGGAGCACACCGACCAGCACGGCGATGGCGGACGCCAGACTGGCGAACAGCCACGGATCGGCCAGAGCGCGCACGGCCCCGGGTCCCAGGGCGGCCCCCAGGGTATTGAGGATGAAATACAAAAGCCCCGAGAAGAACGGCAGGTTGGCGGTCCAATAGAGCCAGCCGGTGATGAAGCCGGCGAAAGGCCCGAGGGTCTCCCGGGCCCAGCCGTACAGCCCGCCTTCGCCGGGAAACCGGCCGACCATCTCGGCCGTCGCCGCCACCAGCGGAATCATGAACCCGGCCACCGCCGCCAGCCACATCGGCAGCGAGGCCGGCCCGGCCGCCGCTGCATAGGACAGCCAGCGGATGCTGAAGCCCATGGCCACGGCGTAGAGAGTCAGGTCCCAAAATCGCAAAGGGCGGCCACTCACGACGCCTCCATGTCCTCCCGAGTGATTGTCCAGAGGCCGTCAAGCCAGTCGACGATCTCGCGCGCGCCGTCATGATCGAAAGCCTG
>DASXMK010000404.1:0-2170 GCA_036495705.1 Caulobacteraceae bacterium
CTCGCGGGCGCGCGCGCAGATCGTCAAGAAGGAATCCACGCGCTCAGCCGCCGACGCCATGTTTTCGCGTAAGGACTGACGAAAGCTTTTGTCAAAGTTCGATCTCACGACGCCGGCGGGGCGATGGCGCACGACAGCGGACCATCTGTGGAACGACCACGCCTATCTGAGGCTCGGGTTCTCCAACGCCCACTGGATTTCAGACGAACTGGTGCGCACCAATCAGCCGTGGCCGTTCCAGCTCAAGGCCTGGGCGCGGAGCGGCATCCACACGGTGATCAATCTGCGCGGCGGCTTTGACGCCAGTTTTCGCGCCCTGGAGGTCGAGGCCTGCGCCCGGCTTGGACTGGAGCTGGTGGATTTCGTTATCGCCTCGCGCGATGTCCCGACCCGAGCCCAGGTGCTGGGCGCGCGCGACCTGTTCGAGACCGTGCGCTACCCGGCCCTGATGCACTGCAAGTCCGGGGCGGACCGGGCCGGGGTCATGGCGGTGTTCTACAAGCATTTCCGCCAGGGCCAGAGTATCCGCACGGCCCTGGCCCAGCTCTCGCCGCGCTTCCTGCACGTGCGCGCCGGCCTCACCGGGGTGCTGGACTATGTGTTCGAGCGCTATCTCGCCGAGGGCGAGCCTGCGGGCCTTTCCTTTGTGCAATGGGTCGAGAGCCCGGCCTATGATCCGGCCGCCATCAAGGCCGATTTCAAGGCCGCCTGGTGGGGAACAGTGCTGACCGACAAAATGATGCGCCGGGAGTAGCTAAGTGTGAGCGAGCTTAATCCGCAAATCGCTGAGGTCACGGCGCGCATTATCGAGCGCTCGGCGCCCTCGCGGCGAGCCTATCTCGATTTCATCACCGCCGAGGCCGAGCGTGGCCGCGGCCGGCCGCGCCTCAGCTGCGGCAACCTCGCCCACGCCTTCGCCGCCGCCGGCGACGACAAGCCGGCCATCCGCGCCGGCGCCGCCATGAACATCGGCATCGTCACCGCTTTCAACGACATGCTCTCGGCCCACCAGCCCTACGGGCGCTATCCCGAGCAGATCAAGCTCTACGCCCGCGAGGCCGGGGTCACCGCCCAGGTGGCCGGCGGCGTGCCGGCCATGTGCGACGGGGTCACCCAGGGCCAGCCAGGCATGGAGCTGTCGCTGTTCAGCCGCGACACCATCGCCCTTTCCACCGCCATCGCCCTCAGCCACGGCATGTTCGAGGGCGCCCTGCTGCTCGGCATCTGCGACAAGATCGTGCCTGGCCTGCTGATCGGGGCCCTGCGCTTTGGCCATCTGCCGATGCTGCTGGTCCCGGCCGGACCGATGCCCTCGGGCCTGGCCAATCGCGAGAAACAGCGGATCCGCCAGCTGTTCGCGGAGGGCCGGGCGAGCCGCGAGGAGCTGCTGGAGGCCGAGGCGGCCAGCTATCACGGCGCGGGCACCTGCACCTTCTACGGAACCGCCAATTCCAACCAGATGCTGATGGAGGCCATGGGGCTACACGTTCCCGGCGCCGCCTTCGTCAATCCCGGGACCCGGCTGCGCCAGGCGCTGACCCGCGCCGCCGTGCAACGATTGGCGACGATCGGCCGGGACGGCGGCGATTACCGGCCGCTTGGCCGATGCGTGGACGAGAAAGCCATCGTCAATGCCGCGGTGGCGCTGCTGGCTACCGGCGGCTCGACCAACCACGCCATCCACCTGCCGGCCATCGCCCGGGCCGCGGGGGTGATCATCGATTGGCAGGATCTCGACCGGCTGTCGGCGGTGACGCCGCTGATCGCCCGCGTCTATCCCAATGGCCCCGGCGACGTGAACCAGTTCGAGGCCGCGGGCGGGACGGCCTTTGTCATCGACACCTTGCTGGAGGCCGGATTGCTGCACCCCGATGTCGTCACCGCCGGAGCGCAGGACCTCGCCGCCTTCGCGCACCGGCTGAGCCTGGACGGCGATGTCGTCAAATGGCAACGAGCCCCGGCCGTATCGACGGATCAGACCGTGCTCCGATCGGCGCGCGAGCCGTTCAGGCCTGAAGGCGGCATGCGCCTGGTGACCGGCAATCTTGGCCGCGCCATCTTCAAGACCAGCGCCGTCGACGAGGAGAGCTGGACCCGCGAGGCGCCAGCGCGGGTCTTCAGCAACCAGGACCAGGTGGTCGAGGCCTTCAGGGCCGGGGAGCTCAACCGG
>DASXMK010000405.1:0-1930 GCA_036495705.1 Caulobacteraceae bacterium
CTGGCCTTTTCAACGGCGGCCTTGGCCGAGGCCGAGGCGGAATGGACGGTGATATCGAGCTTGGACTTGAGTTCGCCCTTACCCAGCAAACGCACGCCATCCTTCAGCCGCCGCAGCACGCCGGCGGCGACCAGCGCCGGGCCGTCGATCGGCTTGGCCGCATCGAGTTTGCCGGCCGCGATCGCCTGCTCCAGGCGCCAGAAGTTCACTTCCGCCAGATCCTTGGCGAAAGGATTGTTGAAGCCGCGCTTGGGCATGCGCATGTGCAAGGGCATCTGGCCGCCCTCGAAGCCATTGATGGCCACGCCCGAGCGTGACTTCTGGCCCTTGACGCCGCGGCCGGCGGTCTTGCCCTTGCCCGAGCCGGGGCCGCGGCCCACGCGCATCCGGCTCTTGACTGAGCCGGGCCTGGGCGAAAGCTGGTTGAGTTTGGTCATGGCGCCTCTCCTTTGAAGAGATCTGTCGCCGGGCCCAAAGGCCCGACTCGGCTGATGGTGTATGGGTGAGGCGTCCGGCTAGCCGACGACCTCGACCATGTGAGCGACCTTGGCGATCATACCGCGCACGGCCGGGGTGTCCTCGAGCACGCTCTCCCGACCGACGCGATTGAGTCCCAGGCCCACCAGGGTGGCTCGCTGGTCGCGCTTGCGGCGGATCGGGCTGGCGGTCTGCCGAACGGTTATCTTGGTCATCTGGGTCATTCTCAGCCGGCGGCCTCGGCGGCTTCGGACGCGCCGTCGGAACGGCGGCCGACCAGGTCGCCGACCTTCTTGCCGCGCTTGGACGCCACTTGGCGCGGCGACGACTGGACCTTCAGCGCCTCGAAGGTGGCGCGCACCATGTTGTAGGGGTTGGACGAGCCCACCGACTTGGCGACCACGTCCTGCACGCCGAGGGTCTCCAGGACCGCCCGCATCGGGCCTCCGGCGATCACTCCGGTTCCCGGGGGGGCCGAGCGCATCATGATCTTGCCCGCGCCCCAGCGCCCGTGGCCGTCGTGATGCAGGGTGCGCGACTCGCGCAGCGGCACGCGGATCATGCTCTTCTTGGCTTCCTCGGTGGCCTTGCGGATGGCCTCGGGCACCTCCCGCGCTTTGCCGTGGCCGAAGCCCACCCGGCCCTTCTGGTCGCCGACCACCATCAAGGCGGCGAAGGAGAACCGCCGCCCGCCTTTCACCGTGGCCGCGACGCGGTTGATGTGGACGAGCTTTTCGACGATGTCGCCTTCGCCCCGCTCTTCGGGCTTGTTGCGGTCGCGCCGGTCGCGCCGGTCGCCGCCGCCGCGCTGCTGTTCGCCTCGGGCCATGCTCAATCCGTCCTTAGAAATTCAATCCGGCTTCACGCGCCGCGTCGGCCAGCGCCTTGATCCGACCGTGATAGATGTAGCCGCCGCGATCGAACACGACGTCCTTGGCGCCCTTGTCGAGGGCGCGCTGGGCCACCAGGGCCCCGACCTTGGCCGCCCCGTCCTTGTCGGCGCCCTTGTCGATACCGCTCTCGAGCGAGGAGGCGGCCGCGATCGTCACTCCTTTGGCGTCGTCGATGACCTGGGCGTAGATGTTCTTGGCCGAGCGGAACACGCTCAGGCGCGGACGGCCGGCGCCGAGGCTCTTGAGGCGGCGGCGGACACGGCGGGCGCGGCGCCCAGCGGATGCGCGGGTTGAGAGCGCCATGACTATTTCTTCTTGCCTTCCTTGCGTCGGACCTTCTCGCCGGCGAAGCGCACGCCCTTGCCCTTGTAGGGCTCCGGCGGCCGGATCTTGCGAATGCGGGCGGCCATCTCGCCGACCAGCTGCTTGTCGATGCCGCTGATCCTGATCTCCACCGGCCGCGGCACCTGAAAGGTCACGCCGGGAGGGGCGGGAATGTCGACATCGTGCGAGAAGCCGAGCTGCATGGACAGGGACTGGCCCTTCATCGCCGCCCGGTA
>DASXMK010000406.1:0-2641 GCA_036495705.1 Caulobacteraceae bacterium
CTCATCGAGGAGGTCGAGGATCGTGACGGCGGTGTCGTCTATCGTTCGGACACCCGGGAATGCACCGGGTGCGAAGCGGCGTTTACCGGAGATGACGGCCCAGACATCGCCTACGGGGGCCAGCAACTCATCGATCCCATCACCGCCTATCAGATCGACACCATGCTTGAAGGCGTCGTGCAGCGCGGAACCGCGGTCCAGGCCAGCAGTCTGGGACGACCCATCGGAGGCAAGACCGGGACAACCAACGATTTCCGTAGCGCATGGTTCATGGGCTTCTCGCCGCAGATCGTGGTTGGCGTTTTCGTCGGCTTCGATGACAACCGCTCATTGGGTAAGGGCGAGACCGGCGCGGTAGCGGCTTTGCCGATCTTCATCGAGTTCATGCAGGAAGCGCTCAAGGGCATGCCGGTCATGGACTTCAAGGCCCCGCCGGGGACCAAATTCGCCAATGTCGGGCCCAATCGCGAAGCCTTCCGCCCCGGGACCGAACCGGGCGCCCAGGCCTTGCCTGTCAGCGCCCCAGGCGTGGGCGCCAAGCCGTTCGCCATCACCCCGATAACCCCCACTCACGCCCCGCCGATTTCGCCCGCGCCGCCGGCGATCGCCTTGCCGGCCGCGACGCCCGTCAAGTCGCCTAAGGTCCCGCCGAAGACGCCCGACGAAACCGGGGGATTGTATTAGCGGCCGGTCCCAACTATCTGCCGCGGCTCTCGCAGATTGAGTTGGAGGGTTTCTGTCCCATGCGCGCGGATATCGAGGCCATGTCGGCCGATATCGAGCAGTCCGTAGACTTGCTCAGGAGGCGTCTTTGACTGGGCGCCAGCCCTAAGACGCCTCGACGAACTCAATGCCCGCGTCGAGGATCCAAGACTTTGGGATGACGCCCAGGCAGCCCAGGCGCTGATGCGCGAGCGCACTCATCTGGCGGCTCAGGTGGACGCTGTCCGTCGGCTGGAGCGTGAACTGGCCGAGGCGAAGGACTTCACCGAACTTGCCGAGTCCGAAGGCGATCAGGCGGCGCTCGACGACGTAGCCGCACAGCTGAAGTCGCTCAAGCAGACCGCCGACCGGGCGGAACTTGAAGCGCTGCTTTCAGGCGAAGCCGACTCCGCGGATGCCTACCTCGAAGTGAATTCCGGCGCCTGGGGTACGGAGTCGGCTGATTGGGCCGCCATGCTCCTGCGCATGTATACGCGCTGGGCTGGCGCTCACCGCATGAACGTGGAGGTGATCGAAGAGACCGACGGTGAACAGGCCGGCCTCAAGTCGGCGACGATCAGGATAGCCGGCCAGAACGCCTACGGCTGGCTCAAGACTGAAGCGGGTGTTCACCGCCTGGTGCGCATCTCGCCCTTCGACGCCGCCGCCAAGCGCCACACGAGCTTTGCCTCGGTTTGGGTCTATCCGGTCGTCGATGACACGATCGCGATCGAGATCAATCCGGCCGATGTGCGCACCGACACCTACCGCGCCAGCGGCGCTGGCGGCCAACATATCAACAAGACCGATTCCGCGGTTCGCCTCACCCATTCGCCAACCGGCATCGTCGTGGCTTGTCAAACCCAGCGTTCGCAACATCGAAATCGCGATGAGGCCTGGAAGATGCTCCGCGCGCGCCTCTACGAGCTTGAACTGCAAAAGCGCGAAGCGGCGGCGCAGGCGGTGGAGGACCAGAAGAGTGACATCGGCTGGGGTCACCAGATCCGATCGTACGTGCTGCAACCCTATCAGATGGTCAAAGACCTGCGCACCGAGGTGGAAACGTCGGACACCGCCGGCGTGCTGGATGGCGATCTCGACCGGTTCATGGCCGCTTCTCTGGCCCAGAGGGTGGGGACCACGAGGTCGGCTTGATCGCCACGGATGATTTGGCGGCCAGGGCGTCGCCGGGCTCGACACCCTGAGGCAGGACCAGGCGCATGTGCGGTGACGATATGCTTATGCCCTTTTCGTCGAACGCCGATTTGATGCGCCGATTGAACTCACGTGCGACACCGCTGTCGGCGCCTGGACGGGTCTTGATGCGACCGCGAAGCTGCAGTCCGCTCTCTCTCAGGTTTTCAACCCCGAGGACCTCCATGTCGGCCAGGATCTTCGGGCCCTGCGTAGGGTCGCGACGCAGGTCGGCCCCGACCGCGCCCATCGTCGCCAGCGCGCCATCGACATCAGAGCTGTAGGAGATCTGCAAGTCTATGACGGCGTAGGAAAAGGCCTTCGTCTGGTTGTGGATGACCTGCGCTTCGCCATACGGAAAGATGTGCAAAGAACCGTCGAAGTCCCGCAGGCGGATCGTGCGCAAGGTCATCGACTCCACCTCGCCGGTGAAGGTGGCGATGCGCACCGTGTCACCCACCGAGACGATGTCTTCCACGATCAGGAAGAAGCCGGTGAGAACATCCTTCACCAGGCTCTGAGCGCCAAAGCCGATGGCGATACCGGCCACGCCGGCCCCGGCGATCAGCGGCCCGATCTGAACGCCCAATTGCGACAGCAGCATCATCGAGCCGATCAGCAGGATGATCCCCTGGACTACGCCGCGCAGCAGCGGCGAAAGGGTGCGCAATTGCGCCGCCCGCCTCGGCTCGCGGGCGCCGGCGATCAGATTGCCCATGGTGCGCCGGATAAGCGCGCCAGCCCC
>DASXMK010000407.1:0-1934 GCA_036495705.1 Caulobacteraceae bacterium
CGATGTGGACAGCGTTAAGATAGCGATCATCTGAACGATGTCAAGATAATCTTTACGGCGTTCGGATTAAGTTTTATATAGGTCGCCTGAAGGGAAACTGGAAACGCCATGGCCCATGCCGATCTGACCCGCGATGTCGCCCACGACGGGCGCCCGTACCATCATGGGGATCTGTCCCGAGCCCTGGTCCAGGCGGGCAGGCGTATCCTGGAAAAGGAAGGCCCGGCCGGCCTGTCGCTGCGGGCGGTGGCCCGGGAGGCGGGCGTCAGCCCAGCGGCGCCCTATCATCACTTCAAGGACAAATGCGACCTGATGGCTGCCGTGGCCAGCGAAGGCTGGCAGGAACTGGGCGTCGCCGTCGCCGAGGCCCGCGCCAAGGCCAGTGACGCGCGCCATGGTCTGAGCGAGATCGGCGTCGCCTATGTCATCTTCGCGCGCAAGAACCCGGCCCTATACCGGTTGATGTACGACACCGCCTGCGACAGCGAGGACATGCCCAAGCACGCCAAGGAAGAATCCAGCGGCTGGGGCCAGGTGCGGGCGGCGTTGATCGAGGTCGGCGTCGATCCTGAGAACGACCACGAACTCAAGCTCGCCACCATCGCCTCATGGTGCGCCGCCCACGGGGTGGCCGAGATGGCGGGCTTCAAGGACTTCGAGGAGTTGAAGGCGGAGATGGGCGGCGAAGAGGCCTTCATCCGCGCCCTCCTCGACCACCTGGGCATCTATGCCCGACACGTCCGGACCCGCCACGCCGCCTAGGTCTGGTATCGACGGTCATCGTCTCGGGTGATTCTCTTCCCCCCGCATCGGGGGGAAGTGTCCCGAAGGGACGAAGGGGGGGCCCGCAACGACCCTCGTAGTCGTCGCAATTCCCCCCATCCCCGGCTTCGCCGGTACTTCCCCCCGATGCGGGGGGAAGAGAACTGCACTGGTGAGGATTCGATCGTGATCACCCGCTTCGCCCCCTCACCAACCGGGCTGCTGCACCGGGGACACGCCTTTTCCGCCATGACCGCTTTCGACGCCGCCCAGGCCGCCGGCGGGCGCTTGCTGCTGCGCATAGAGGACATCGACACCGCCCGTTGCCGGCCTGAGTTCGAGGCCGCGATCTTCGAGGATCTGGCGTGGCTGGGGCTGACTTGGGACGAGCCGGTGGTGGTTCAATCGCGGCGCCTCGGCCGCTACGCCGCGGCGCTGGCCAGGCTGGCTGAAGCCGGCCTGCTGTACCGCTGTTTCAAGACCCGGACCGAGGTCGCCCAGGCCATCGGCCGGGCGCCGCATGGGGCCGAGCCGGCGTTTTTCGGCGAGCCGCTCGGCGAAGCCGAAGAGGCGAAGCGGGTGGCGGCCGGCGAGCCGTTCGCCTGGCGGCTGTCGATCCGCGCCGCCGAACGCGCCCTTGGCGGGTTTGCCGGTTTGACTTTCAGCGAAGAGGGCGAGGGCGTGATAATCGCCGACCCGTGGCGAGCCGGCGATGTCATCCTGGCCCGCAAGGACCTTGGCGTCGCCTATCATCTGGCGGCCGTGGTCGATGACGGCGAGAGCGGCGTCACCCAGGTGATTCGCGGCCAGGACCTCAAGGACGCCTGCCACGTCCAACGCCTGCTGCAGGCGCTGCTGGGGCTGCCGGCGCCCACCTATCGGCACCATCGCCTGATCCTGCGGGCTGACGGCAGACGCCTGGCCAAGCGCGACACAGCTGAGACCCTGCGCGGCCTGCGCTCCGCCGGGGTCGCGCCGGCGGCCCTGCGCGCGCAGTTCGAACTATGAGCGCCTCGCAACCGGCCGCGGTGGGCCGGCTGATCGATCATGGCGATTATCGCCTGTTCTGGGCGTCGCGCTGGATGGGCGCGTTCGGCAGCCAGGTGCAGAGCGTCGCCATGGGCTGGCAGGTCTACGCCCTCTCGCGCCGCAGCCTCGATGTGGCCCATTCG
>DASXMK010000408.1:0-1921 GCA_036495705.1 Caulobacteraceae bacterium
TCGGACTGCCCTACCAACCCGGGGGTTCACCTAAGATAAGGATCAACTGTCATGTCTGCATCCAAGTTCCTCGCGTTCGGTCGTCTTTTCGACCGCAGCGTTTCGTTCTTCCTGGTTTCGCTCGGCGTGGTTCTCGCCGGCGCGACCGCTGTCTCCGGCGTCTGACCTAAGACCGTCAGATGACGGGCCAGGCTTCGAGAGGGGCGTTTCCCTCCCCAGCGCCCCTCTCGAACGCGCCCGCCGGATTTAGTCCCCGACCTCAGCTTGTGGCCTTCACGCCACTCATCCCTCCCCGTCATGGAGATGTCGCCGAACTTCCCGTATGATTCGCCTCGCCCCTGATGGCATAAGGGAATCGCCGCGCACCTGCGGCGCCGCGAGCGAAGAGGAGACGGCGCTTTCAGTCTGACCTCCCGTCCACATCGAGCTTATTGGCGCATCCGTCCCGGGGGCCGCGATGCAGGTTCTTAGCCGTCCGCCCTCCGGCGCGCCCGCCCTGGTGCTGAACGCCGACTATCGGCCGCTCTCGTACTATCCGCTGTCCCTGTGGTCGTGGCAGGAAACGATTAAGGCGGTGTTCCTCGACCGCGTCGCCGTGGTCTCCACTTATGACACCCTGGTGCATTCGCCCTCGTTCGAGATGCGCCTGCCCAGCGTCGTCTCCCTGAAAAGCTACGTCGCCCAGGACCGCCCGCCGGCATTCACTAGGTTCAACCTGTTCCTGCGCGACGCCTTCAGTTGCCAGTACTGCGGCTCGGGCGAGGACTTGACCTTCGACCATCTGACGCCGCGCTCGCGCGGCGGCCGCACCACCTGGGAGAACATCGTCACCGCCTGCGCCCGCTGCAACCTGGCCAAGGGCGGACGCACCCCGCGCGAGGCGGCCATGCGTCCGCACAGCGCCCCGCGCCGCCCGACTATGTACGAACTGCAGGATCGCGGCCGCCGCTTCCCGCCCAACCACCTGCACGAAAGCTGGCTCGACTACCTTTACTGGGACATCGAACTGGAGGCGTGAGGCGCTCCCCTCTGGCGACCCGACGAGGGACTGGACCCCAAGCTTGACATCAGCGGCGGCCGCGAGCCCCCTTCGATCATTCGTCAATTGGGGAGTTGTGACCATGAGAACGAATACCCTGCTACTGGCGTTTGGCCTTGTCCTCGCCGCCGGCGCCGCCCAGGCACGGTTGCTGGACCCGGCCGCCGTGAAGAGCTTTTGCAAACAGAACAACGGCACCTACTGGCCCCAGGGCGGCACCAGCCACACCTACGGCTGCCTCAGCGACGCCTTGCTCATTGTTTGCGGCGGGGTGACACCCGCGCAGAGGAACAGTTGCTACACCGGCCGGCAGGCGCCGCATTTCAGGCTCCCCAGGTCGCCGGCGTCCGGCGGCGTCCGGCACTGACACGCGGCGCGGGGCCGAGTCGGGGCGATCTTTTCCGCCGTTACCGTGGATGGTGGGATCGCGCCCAGCCGGGCGCCGCACGGTTGACGGGGGGCTCCGGCGGCCCTAACCGCCGCTCCCCATGGTCCAGCCGTTCCACCTCGCGCCTGAGCGCCCGGCCGACGCCGCATTGGCCGAGGGCCTGATCGCCGGCGCCTTCGGCCCCGGCCGCTACGCCAAGGCGGCCGAGCGCTTGCGCGAGAGCCGGGAGCCGATGCTCGATCTGTCCTTCGTCGCCTGGGCTGAAGGCCAGGCGATCGGCTGCGTGCGCCTGTGGCCGATCGCCATTGGCGGGACCGAGGCCTTGCTGCTCGGCCCATTCGCGGTCGACGAGGCCTGGCGCAACGCCGGCGTGGGCGCGGCCTTGATCCGCAGGGCCTGCGAGGCAGCCGCAGCCGCCGGCCATCGACTGATCCTACTTGTCGGCGATGAAGCCTATTTCGCGCCCCTGGGCTTTTCCGCCGCGCCGGCCAGGG
>DASXMK010000409.1:0-3133 GCA_036495705.1 Caulobacteraceae bacterium
TGGGCCATGACCACGAACGTGTGGTCGCCGCTCACCGTGAACGCTCCGGGGCGGACCCGGCCGCCGCCGCCGCCCGTCCCGCCGCCAGGGCCAGGAAGATAGCCGGGGCGGTGACCAGGGCCGCCAGATAGAACGGGCTGTCGATGCTCACGGCGGCGAAGAAAAAGCTCGCCGCCTGCGGTCCGACCACCCGCGACAGGGCGCTGATGGCGTTGTTGAGGCCCATGATTTGGCCCTGGTTGTGCTCGTCGATGGCCCGGGACAACAGCGCCCCGGCGTTGGGAAACGCCACCGACGAGGCGACGGCCATGAGCGCCATCAGGACGTAGATTCCCCAGCCGCCGCCGGCGAACGGCACCAGCGCGGTGGAGACGACTGAGCCGGCCATGCCGATGGCGAGCATGCGCGCTTCGCCAAAGCGGCGCGACAGGCCGCCGGTCAGGAAAAACTGCGTTGGCGAAGACACCAGGCCGGAGATGCCGAAGCAGATGCCCACCTCGCGCGGCTGCCAGGCGTAACGGTGATGCGCCCACAGGGCGAAGATCGATTCGATGCCGTTGAAGGCGAAACCGACCAGGAACACCAGCAGCACCACCGGCCCGATGACCGGGTGCCTGATCACGAGCCCGACCGCCGCCAGGGAACTCTGCGACCCGCCGCCGGGGGCCTGGCGGCCGCGGCTCTCCTTGACAGCCAAGGCCATGCCGATGGCCGAGCACAGGGCCAGGGCCGAGGCCGCCAGCAGCGGGATCTGGAAGCCCAGCGGCCCGGCCGAGGGCTTGGCCAGGACCCCGCCGACGAACGGGCCGAGGATGAAACCGATGTTGTAGGCTGCCCCGAGTCGGGCCATGCGCCCGGCCAGCTCCTGGGGCGGGGTCACATCGGCGATGTAGCCCTGGACCACCGAGCCGTTGCCGGCCGCCATGCCGCCGATGAGACGGATGACGAAGGCGATCCAGATGCTGGGCGCGAAGGCCAGCGCGCCATAGCACAGGCAGTTGGCCAGCACGGTGAAGATCAGGATCGGCTTTCGACCCATGTGGTCCGACAGCCGGCCCCAGAACGGCTCGCCGAAAAAGTTGCCGATAGGATAGGCCGAGAAGATCAGGGCGATCTGCCAGGGCGGGGCGTGAAACGAAGCCCCGTAGAACGGCAGCAGCGGCACGACTATGCCGAAGCCCAGGATGTTGATGAACATCACCGACAACAGGGTGTACATGGCCGCGGCCGAACGCCGGGCCGCCGGGGCTGACGTCTCCACGGTCATGGCGCCGGTGAATAGAGCCTAAGCCTGGGCGTGGGCAAGGCGAGGGAGCGGACCATGGATGCGGCGGCCGGACACGCGAGGATCGAAGTGTTCTTCGACTGCTCGAGCCCGTGGACCTATCTGGCGTTCGAGAACCTCCAGCCGCTGGCGGCGGAGATGGGGGCGCAGATCGACTGGCGACCGATCCTGGTCGGCGGGGTGTTCAACACCGTGAACCCCAGCGTCTACGCCTCGCGCGAGCAACCGGTGCCGGCCAAGGCCCGCTATATGCTCAAGGACCTTCAGGACTGGGCGCGCCTCGCCGGCCTGAAGATCAAGATGCCGCCCGCCGTGTTCCCGGTGAACAGCGTCAAGGCCATGCGCGCCTGCCTGGTGCTGGCCCCCGAAGGCAAGCTCACCGCCTTCGCGCGCGCCGTGTTCCAAGCCTACTGGGGGGCAGACGAGGATATCTCACAGGACTCCGTGCTCATGGCAGTGTGTGCGAGCATCGGCTTCGACGGCGGCGATGTGCTGGCCAGGGCGGCGGCCCCCGAGATCAAGGCGGCGCTCAAGGCCAACACCGACGAACTCGTCGCCCGCGGCGGCTTCGGCTCGCCGACCCTGTTCGTGAACGGCGCGGACATGTACTTCGGCAACGACCGCCTTGAACTGGTCAGGGCGGCGCTGGTCAAAGCGCGGTCTGGGGCGCGCTAAAGCGCCATCTGCACGCCCATCTCGACCACCCGCGCCGGGGGGATGGCGAAGACCTCGCTGGGATCGGCCGAGTTGCGCGCCAGGGCCAGGAACACGCGGTCCAGGAACCGGCGCACGCCGTGCTCGCGCCCAGCGACGATGGAGCGGCGGCCAAGGAAATAGGACACCCGCATCGGCTCCAGCGAAATGCCCGGCAGCGCCAGTTCCGCCAAGGCCGCGGGCACGTCCGGGCGTTCCATGAAGCCAAACGAAAGGGTCACGCGGGTGAAGGCGTCGTTCAGGACCTCCCAGCTGCCGCGTTTGGCCTGAGCGACCCGAGGTTGGTCGGCGGTGCGAACCGTGACGATGACGTTGTGCTCATGCAGGACCCCATTGTGCTTGAAGTTATGCAGCATTGCGCCGGGCGTGAGATCGGGCTCCGGGGTCAGATAGACCGCCGTGCCCGCCACCCGGTGGCGAGGCTTGCGCGCCATGGCGGTCAGGAAATCGTCGAGAGGGATGCGGTCGCGCCGTGCCTTGGCGGCCACGGTGTCGCTGCCGCGCAACCAGGACCACATGATCAGCACCGCCGCCAGGGCGATGACGATCGGCACCCAGCCGCCCGAAAGCAGCTTCAAGGAATTGGCTGAGAAGAACGCCAGGTCAACCGTCAGCAAGGGGGCCACCAGAAGTGCGGTGCGCGCCCGCGACCACCTCCATTTGCGGCGCACGACAATCGCCGCCAGCATAGTGGTCACCGACATGGTGCCGGTGACGGCGAGCCCATAGGCGTTGGCCAGGGCGTCGGAACTCTTAAATATCCCAACCAGCAGGATGACGCCGACCATCAACATCAGATTGACCGTGGGCAGGTAGATCTGGCCAGCCTCGGTCTCGGAGGTGCGGCGCACGCTCAGGCGCGGCAGCAAGCCGAGCTGCATGGCGGCGCTGGACATGGAATAGGCCCCGCTGATCACCGCCTGGCTCGCGATGACGGTCGCCGCCATGGAGAGGATCACCAGCGGCACGCGCAGGACGTCAGGCGCCAGCAGGAAGAACAGTCCTGGTCCGCGGTCACGGGTCCGCCGGCGAAGGTCTTCAGCGCCAGGGCGCCCTGTCCGAAATAGTTCAGGATCAGGGCCGGAAACACGATCGCGAGCCACGAGGCCCGGATCGGTCCGCGCCCGAAGTGAC
>DASXMK010000410.1:0-1869 GCA_036495705.1 Caulobacteraceae bacterium
CGAGGCGCGTCAGCCGCCCGGCCGACCATTCCTCCAGCACCCAGCCGAGCTCGGCCAGGCCGGCGATGGCCAGAGCCAGGCCAATGAGGATCATGGTCTCCAGAGTGACCCAACGCGACAGGCGCTCGTACCAGGCGGTCGGGCGGCGATAGCCGGCGCGCACGCCGTGCAGATAGCTGGCCAGCGCCAGCACCAGGGCGATGTGGCCAAGGCCGACGAGCGCGCCGGCCAGAACGTCCCAGTAGTTGCCGAAGTAGAAGATCACGCGCGGGGCGATCAAGAAATGCACGCCGGAAATGGCCAGGATCAGCGATCCCATGGCCACGAACACGGCGCCTGGCAGAGCGAACAGCCACGCCGGGCTGAGCATGAACAGATAGCGCAGGTGCCGCCAACCTTCGCGCCACGGCCGCAGGTGCGGGGCGCGGTCGCGCAGGTCTGGCGACAGGGTGGCTGGGCGCTCGACGATGCGCTCGCCCATAAGGGCGGCCTTGATCACCATCTCGCTGGCGAACTCCATGCCCGCGCCGGTGAGCTGAAGGCGCTCGAAGCTGGCCTTGGTCAGGGCCCGCAGGCCGCAGTGGGCGTCGGTCACCTGGGCGCGGAACAGCAGGTTGAGGATGCCGGTGAGCAGCGGGTTGCCGATATAGCGGTTCTTCCACGGCATGGCCCCGGGCTTGATGCCGCCGGCGAAGCGCGAACCCATGCACAGGTCGGCGCCGTCGATCAGCGCGCCGATCATGGCCACCGCCTCGCGGAAATCGTAGCTGCCGTCGGCGTCGCCCATGACCAGGTAGCGCCCGGCGGCGGCGCGGAAGCCGCCGCTCAGGGCCGCGCCATAGCCTTTTTGCGCCACGGCGATGACCCGGGCGCCGAGCGCCTCGGCCAGGGCCTGGCTGCCGTCCGTGCTGCCGTTGTCGGCGACGACGATCTCCGAAGCCAGACCGAACCTGACCTGGATGACGTCCTGCGCCTGGCGGACGGCGGCGACGCACGCGGCCAGCGACAGCGCCTCGTTGAGGCATGGCAGCACGAACGAGACATCGACCGTCTGGGGCCTGGAAACGGGTTGGACGCCGTCGGGCAATGGATTTCCTGGCTGGGCTGAGGAGAGGCTCACCTGTAGCCGACCTTGTAGGCCAAGGCGATAAGGTCGGCCGCCGGCCGCGGCCACAGGCGACGGAACAGGATCAGATCCTCTCGACGGCGCACGCCCTCACGGGTCAGGGCCGAAGTCGCGGTGAGGCGGTTGTGGCGCCGTCCGACCAGGCGCTCGGAAGTGCGGACGAACACCGCCCCGGCGTCCAGGAGGCGCAGCCAGGCGTCCCAGTCGAGGTTGGAGCGGAAATCGCCGGAAAATGCGAAATCGCCCAGGCGCTGGCGATCGAAGGTCACCGACGAACACGGCAGCGGGTTGCCGAAGGCGAGGAAGGCGCGCAGGCGCGACCGATCCGGCGCGGCCGCCCCCCCGAGCGTGAGCTGTTCCAGGGCGTGCTTGACGAGGCTGGTCCGGGAGCGGATGCGAGCGCCATCGTCGCCGATCTCATTATAGCCGGTAAAGGCCAGGCAGGCGGCCGGATCGGCGCTGAGGAGCGCGAGGCTGCGGGCCAGGAATTCCGGATAGTACACGTCGTCCTGGTGAGCCAGGGTGACGTAGCGCGCGCCGCCGGCCCCGAGGGCGAAGTTCCAGTCGGCGGCGATCCCGGCCGGCCGCGGATTGACCAGGAGACGCGCGCCGGCGGCGTCGGCCGCCGCCGCGATGAACGCTGACGGCGTCGAAGTGGTCACCAGGATCGAAGAGGATTGGCTCTGGGCGCCCAGCGAAGCCAGGGCCCCGGCCAGGAACGGCGAGTCGCCATGGGCCATGAC
>DASXMK010000411.1:0-3025 GCA_036495705.1 Caulobacteraceae bacterium
AGCCCTGGCTTTCCACAGATTTCCCACGCCGGGGAAAGTCGCCATCGCCGCGACCAAACCCATGGCCACGGAGCGCGATCTGTCGCTGGCCTATTCGCCCGGCGTGGCCGCTCCGGTGCTGGCCATCGCCCGCGACCCGGACCTCGCCTACGAATACACGTCGAAAGGCAATCTGGTGGCGGTGATCTCCAACGGCACGGCGATCCTCGGCCTCGGCGACCTCGGCGCCCTGGCGGCCAAGCCGGTGATGGAAGGCAAATCGGTCCTCTTCAAGCGCTTCGCCGACGTGGATTCGATCGACATCGAGGTCACGTCCAAGGACCCGGACGAGATCATCACCGTGGTCAAGAACATCGGCCTGACCTTCGGCGGCATCAATCTCGAGGACATCAAGAGCCCGGAATGTTTCCGCATCGAGACCGAGCTTCAGGAGCTGCTCGACATCCCGGTCTTCCATGACGACCAGCACGGCACGGCGGTCATCTCGGCCGCGGGCCTGATCAACGCCTGCCACATCACCCACCGCCGTCTCGAAGACATCAAGCTGGTGCTGTGCGGGGCCGGGGCGGCCGGCATCGCCACTCTGGAGCTGGTCAAGGCCATGGGCGTCAAGCCCGACAACTGCATCGCCGTCGACATGAGTGGCGTCATCTATCGCGGCCGCACGACCGGCATGAACCAATGGAAGTCGGCCCACGCAGTCGACACCGACGCGCGCACCCTGGCCGACGCCCTCAGGGGCGCGGACGTGTTCGTCGGGCTCTCGGCCAAGGACGTGGTCACTCAGGACATGGTGCGCACCATGGCCGACCAACCGATCATCTTCGCCATGGCCAATCCGGACCCCGAGATCACGCCCGAGGACGTGCACGCCGTGCGCCCCGACGCCATCGTCGCCACCGGCCGCTCTGACTACCCGAACCAAGTCAACAATGTGCTGGGCTTTCCGTACATCTTCCGCGGCGCCTTGGATGTGCGCGCGCGGCAGGTCAACATGGAGATGAAGATCGCCTGCGCCAACGCCCTGGCCGCCCTGGCGCGGGAGGACGTGCCCGACGAGGTGGCCGCCGCCTATCATGGCAAGCAGCTGAAGTTCGGGCCGGATTACATCATTCCCACGCCCTTCGACCCGCGCCTGATCCACTATATCCCGCCGTTTGTGGCCAAGGCGGCCATGGACACCGGCGTGGCGCGCAAGCCGATCCCCGATATGGAGGCCTATCGCGGCAGCCTCGCCCGGCGATTGGATCCGGCCGCCGGCTTCCTGCAGAAGATTTCCGGCGCCGTGCTCTCGGGCCCAGCCAAGCGGATCGTTTTCGCCGAGGGCGAGGAGCCGGCCGTGATCCGCGCCGCCTACGCCTTCCAAACTCAAGGCCTTGGGCGGGCGGTCCTGGTCGGTCGCGAGGAACTGGTGGCCGAAAATATGCGCTTGGCGGGCCTCGACCCCGATGAGGTCAAGCTGGAAATCATCAACGCCCGGGTCTCGAAACACAACGCCGAGTTCGTTGACTTCCTGTATGGGCGGCTGCAGCGCCAGGGCTACCTGCGCCGCGACGTTCAGCGGCTGATCAACCAGGACCGCAACTCCTTCTCCGCCTCGATGGTCGCCTTGGGCTACGCCGACGGCGTGGTGACCGGCGTCACCCGGAGCTTCAACCAGGTCCTGGAGGAGGTGCGTCGGGTCATCGATCCGGCTCCGGGCGGGCGCATCCTCGGCTTGTCGATCGTGCTGGCCAAAGGCAAGACCGTGTTCATCGCCGACACCAGCGTCACCGAGATGCCTGAGCCGGAGGAGCTGATCGAGATCGCCACAGGAGCCGCGCGCACGGTGCGGATCCTGGGCTTCACCCCCAGGCTGGCGTTCATGTCCTATTCCACCTTCGGCAATCCTTCAGGCCTGAGGTCTGACCGGGTGCGCCAGGCGGTGGCCATGTTGGACGCGTGTTCGGATGTCGATTTCGAATATGAGGGCGAGATGCCGCCGGAGCTGGCGCTCGATCCGCGCTCGACCGAGAACTATCCGTTCATGCGCCTGACCGGCGAGGCCAATGTCCTGATCATGCCGGCCATCCATTCGGCTTCGATCTCGACCAAGCTGGTTCAGGCTCTGGGCGGCGCCACGGTGGTCGGCCCGATCCTGGTCGGCCTGTCCAAGCCGGTGCAGATCTGCCCACTGTCGGCGTCGGTGTCGACGATCCTGTCCATGGCCCAGATGGCCGCCTACGACACACCGCTCACGGAATCGACACGCGCAGCGTAAAAGCCTCGCGCCGCGGCTTGACTTTCGCCCGGCCTGATCCTCAAACGCCGCCCCCGCGGTTCGGCGCGGGCTAAGAGCCTGCGATCGGGGGAGCACTCATGTCGGCGGCCAAACCGCGCGCGGTCGGCATCGACTTTGGCACCACCAATACGGTGGTCTCCGCCATTGGCCCCGATGGCGCGGCGCATCTGGCGAGCTTTTCGCACGACGGGACGGAACTGGTCGCCTTTCGCTCGGCGCTGAGCTTTCATCCTGATCCGGACAAGCCCGGCGCGCGGGTGGTCGAGGCCGGGCCGTGGGCCATCGAGGCCTATGCCGAGGAGCCGATCGAGACCCGTCTCATCCAGTCGTTTAAGAGCTACGCCGCCAGCCCGCTATTCCAGGAGACCCGCATCCTCGGCCGGCGCTACGCTTTCGAGGACATGCTGTCGGCGTTCATGCTGCGCTTCTTCGCCCATGCGCCGGACGCTCAGTCAGGGCCGCCGCTGACCGCCATCGTCGGTCGCCCGGTGGCTTTCGCCGGCGCCAGTCCCGATACCGACCTCGCGCTGGCCCGTTATCAGACCGCCTTCGCCAGGCTGGGCTTCAGCGAGATCCGCTACGCCTATGAGCCGATCGCGGCGGCCTTCTTCTTCGCCCGCAGCCTGGCCGCCGACGCGGTGGTCCTGGTGGGCGACTTCGGCGGTGGCACTAGCGATTTTTCCATCGTGCGCTTTCGCCGTCAGGCCGGAGAGGTCAAGGCCAAGGCGCTGGCCAACGCCGGGG
>DASXMK010000412.1:0-4543 GCA_036495705.1 Caulobacteraceae bacterium
CGGGCCTTCGCCGTCCGCTACGGCGGCCGCCTGGTCCTGGTCGCCGCCCTCGCCGTCTCGGTGGTCGGTTTCGTCGGCTGGTGGTGGGTGTTCCAGGCCTGGCCCCTCTCGGGCGACGAGTTCTGGGCCGCCTTCGATACCGACATCTTCCGTCACGGGCGCCTGATGGCCGCCGTTCCGCCAACCTGGGGCCCTTACGTCCACGCCCTTCAGCCCACCTGGCGGCTGGAGACCCCCGATCACGCTTTCTGGGCCTCGACCTATCTGCCGGTGAACGCCGGCGCGCGCGCGGCTTTTGCGCTTCTGGGCTCGCCGGCCCTGGCCGGGCCGGTCTGGAGCGCCCTTTCAGTCGCGCTGGTGTGGGATCTGGCGCGGCGCCTGTGGCCCGACCGGCGCGACGCCGCTTTCGTCGCCGCCATCCTCCTGGCCAGTTCCGCCCAGCTGATCCTCACCGCCATGACGCCCTACGCCATGCCGGCGCATCTGGCCCTGAACCTCGCCTGGCTCAGCCTGTTCCTGCGCCGCGGGGCCTTGGCCCAGGGCGGGGCGATCGCGGTCGCCTTCCTGGCCACCGGCCTGCATCAGTGGCTGTTCAGCCCGCTGTTCGCGGCCCCGTTCATTGTCCAGCTGTGGGCAACCGGACGGCGCCGCGCCGCCCTCGTGCACGCCCTCGCCTATGGCCTGATCTGCGTTTTCTGGATCGCCTGGCCAGGCCTCGTGTTCGCGGCCCACGGCTATCCGTTCCTCAGCCCTTCGCACGGCGCCACCGCCTTCGCCCTGGCCAATGCGCTCAATCCTTTCAGCGGCGGATTGATGGCCGAGAACCTGTTGCGCCTGACCACCTGGCAGAACCTGCTAACCGTGCCCCTGGCCCTCGCCGGCGCCGGCCTGGCGACGCGCGAGCGGGCCTCGCCCCTCTTCGCCATGGCCGCCGGCATCGCGCTCATCCTCGTCTTCCTGCTGCTCATCACCCCTTTCCAGGGCCACGGCTGGGGCTATCGTTACCTGCACGGCTATCTGGGCAGCCTCTGCCTCCTGGCGGCGGGCGCCTGGGTGCGCCTCACCGCCGATGAGCCTTTGGGCCGGCGCGCCTGGGCCGCTTTCGGGCTCGCGAGCGCCGCTTCGCTCATCATCTGCCTGCCGTTGCGTATCGGCCAGGCCAAGGCCTACGCCGCCCCCCAGGTCGCCAACTGGCGCGCCCTCGCCCACGCCGGGGCCGAGGTGGTCATCGTCGACGCCGACAGCCTCTGGTTCGGCATGGACCTGGTGCGCAACGATCCGTTCCTGATCGGCCAGCCCAAAGTGATGCGCCTCGATGCCCTCACGCCGGTCGAGATCGAGGCTTTGTGCGCCACGCATCGCACCCGGCTTTTCGTCGGCGCCGACGAGGCCCTCACCAACGTCAGCTTCCAGACCGCGGCTGAGCGCGCCCGCCGGACGCGCCTGCGAGCCCTGGCCGCCGCCCCGCCGTGCGCGCCGCCGCTGGCGGTCGGTCCGCGCCGGTAAGACCGCCGATGCGACGTCTCGCCTTCCGCCTCGCTCTCGCCTGGCTGGCCACCGCCGCGGTGCTCATCGCTGGCCTTTATCCGACCTTCACTGCCGGCAAGTCGCTGAAACTGACCGACTGGTTCCTGTTCCATCAGGATCTGCCGGCGCTATGGGTCATCGCCGCCGCCGCCCTGGCCGGCCTCGGCGTCTCCCTGGCCCTCGCCAGGCCCAGCCCGGCGCCGGCCGTGGCCACGGCCTCCGGCTTCGATCCGCGTCGCGCCGCCCTGGCCGCCGGCCTCGCCGCGCTCGCCTGCGGCCTCATCGCCTGGATCGGGACCTATGCCGTCTTCGACGGCTACGCCCTGTCCATGGACGAGTTCATGGCCAATTTCGACGCCGCCATCCTCGCCCACGGCCGGCTCATGGCCCCGCTGGCGCCGCCCTGGCGCGGCTTCGTTTTCGCCCTGCAGCCGACCTTCGTCACCCTGGCCCCCGGCGACCTGGCCTGGAGTTCGCAATATCTGCCGGTCAACGCCGCCTTCCGGGCCATTGGCATGCTGGCCGGCGCTCCGGCGCTGGTTAGCCCGCTGCTGGCGACGGCCTCGGTGGCGGCCGTGTTCGCCATCGCCCGGCGCCTGTGGCCGGCCCGCCCGGACCTGGCGCTGGCCGCCGCCGTCCTGTTGGCCACCTCGAGCCAGTTCCTGCTCACCGCCATGACGGCCTACGCCATGACCGCGCACCTGGCGCTCAATCTCATCTGGCTGTGGCTGTTCCTGCGTGGCGGCCGGCTCGCGCACGCCGGGGCCATCCTGGTCGGTTTTCTCGCCACAGGCCTGCACCAGTTCATCTTCCACCCGCTGTTCGTCGCCCAGTTCATCGCCGAGCTGCTGCTGGCCCGCCGCTGGCGCCTGGCGCTGACCTATATCGCCGCCTACGCCGTCATCTGCGCCTTCTGGGTCGGCTACTGGCGCTTCGCCTTCGCCCTCCTCGGCCAGGGCGCCGCCCCCGCCGCCCTTGGCGCAGCCGCGGCCGCCGATCTCACCAGCCGCCTCAACCCGCTGTTGGCCGCCTTCGACTGGGCCGGGGTCCGGGTCATGGATGTCAATCTGATCCGCTTCGTCACCTGGCAGAGCCTCATCACCGTGCCCTTGGCCGTGCTCGGCGCCATCGCCTCGCTGCGGGCCGGCGGGCCGGTACGGGCCCTGGCCCTCGGACTTTTGCTCAGCGCCATCGCCCTGTTCGTGATCCTGCCGCACCAGGGCCACGGCTGGGGCTATCGCTATTGGCATGGCCTGCTGGGTTCGGCGGTTCTGCTGGCCGTGTTCGCCTGGGGCCGCCTGACCGAGGGTCTCGGCGTGGCGGAGCGGCGGGCCGCCGGGGCCCTCTTCGCCCTCGCCGCGGCGCTTTCGATCGCCGTCCTGGCGCCCTTGCGCGCCTGGCAGGCCCACGCCTTCGCCCATCCTTACGCCCGGGCCTGGGCGGCCATTTCGAGCTCCCCGGCCCAGGTGGTGATCATCGATCCGGTCCGGGCCTGGTACGCCAGCGATCTGGTGCGCAACGATCCGTGGCTGCGCCGGGCGCCGTGGGTTTTCGACATCCGCGAACTAAACGACCAACAGCTGGCCGCCCTGTGCCGCACCTATTCGGTCAGCCTGTTCGACGCCGCCGACGCCCACGCCCTGGGCGTCAGGACGTCCAACCCGAGCGCCGATGACGCCGACCTTCCCCCGGCCCGGGATCGCCTGCGCGCCGCCGGCTGTTCACCGTCTTGAGCCCTACGGCCATTTCACCACCGGCGGCAGGGACGAGAGGATGCTGTCGATATTGCCCCCGGTCTTGAGGCCGAACAGGGTGCCGCGGTCGTAGAGCAGGTTGAACTCCACATAGCGCCCGCGCCGGATCAGCTGTTCCTCGCGCTCGGCCGCCGTCCACGGCTCGGCCATGCGCCCCCGGACGATCGCCGGATGCGCCTCGAGCAAAGCCAGGCCGACATCGCGGGTGAAGGCGAAATCGCGCTCGAAATCGCCGCTGTCGTGGCGGTCGTAGAAAATCCCGCCCACGCCGCGCGGCTCGTCCCGGTGGGGCAGGAAGAAATAGCGCGCGCATTCGTCGCGATAGCGGGCGTACCAGTCCGGGTGATGCGCCGCGCAGGCGCGCTTCAGGGCGGCGTGGAAAGCCACCGCATCGGGGGCGTCGGGCGCTCTCTGCTCGTCCAGCAGTGGCGTCAGGTCGGCTCCGCCGCCGAACCAGCCCGCGGTGGTGGCGATATAGCGGGTGTTCATGTGCACGGCCGGGATGCGCGGGCTGACCATATGGGCGATCAGGCTGATGCCGGTGGCCACGAAGCGCGGATCCGCGTCGGCCCCGGGCATGGCGGCGGCCATTTCCGGACTGAACGTTCCGTGCACCTGGGAGACATGCAGGCCGCATTTTTCGAACAGCCGCCCGCGCAGAAAGCCCATCACCCCGCCGCCCCCGCCCGCCCGCGTCCACGGAGTCAGTTTGAACCGCCCGGCCGGCCCGGGATAAAGCTCGGCCGGAGCCTCGTCCTCCAGGGCCTCGCAGGCGGCCACGATCTGGTCACGCAGTTCATCGAACCACGCCCGCGCCCGGTCGGCGCGCGCGGCGGCCTGCGGGTCGCTCAAGGTCGGGGCGGCGCTCATGGCTTTCGTTCGCGGGTCAAGGCGTGGATTTGGCTGCACACGGCCGATTCTCCAACAGGACCCAAGCGCCGCTCGCGGCGATCTGGACCGGCGGGCACGGGGCGCCGGCGAACAGCATCGCCGGTATCGGCTTGGTGCGGCGAACGAAGAAATAGCGATAGCGCGCCCCGTGGCTGAGGCGCCAGTCGAACGCGGTGGGATGTAGACTCAAGGAATCATAGTAGGCGCTGGGCGAGGGTGCCTGGGCAAAGCGGGCGATCTGGGGGCGGAACACCGCGAAATTGAAGTCGACGAAGCCCTGCTTCTCCGCCTGATACCAGGCCGGGAAATGCAGATAGAGCGGAAGCGCCCGCCCGGGTGATCGGGGGTCCATCACCAGGGACTGGGCCCGT
>DASXMK010000413.1:0-2636 GCA_036495705.1 Caulobacteraceae bacterium
AGGAACTGTTTGGTCAGCCGGGTGATCTCCGGCGGCATGGTGGCGGAGAAGAACAGGGTCTGCTTCTTGGGAGGCGTCAGGCGGAAGATGCGCTCGATGTCGGGAATGAAGCCCATGTCGAGCATCCGGTCGGCTTCGTCGACGACCATGATCTGGACCCCTGTGAGCAGCAGCTTGCCCCGTTCGAAGTGGTCCAGAAGCCGCCCTGGGGTCGCGATCAGCACGTCGACGCCGCGATCGAGTTTCATCTCCTGATCACCGAAGGACACCCCGCCGATCAGCAAGGCCCAGCTCAGCTTCTGGCCTTTTGAGTAGCGGTCGAAGGCCAGCGCCACCTGGTCGGCCAGTTCCCGCGTCGGGGCGATCACCAGGGACCGCGGCATCCGCGCTTTGGATCGGCCGGCGACCAGACGGTCGATCATCGGCAGAGTGAACGCGGCGGTCTTGCCGGTGCCGGTCTGGGCGATGCCGAGGACATCGCGCCCGGCCAGCGCCACCGGAATGGCTTCGGATTGGATCGGCGTGGCGACGGTGTAGCCCGTGTCAGCCACCGCCTGAAGGGTCGGAGCACTCAGCCCCAGTTGGGAAAAGTCAGTCATGCCCTGAAGCGTGGCGAGCGGCGAATCATCCGGCGCGAGAAATGCGCGCGCGAAGTCGAGGCTCGCGGCGTGCGGAACATAGGGATGGCCGGCGCCAAGTCAATGCGCGTCCCCGCGCTTACAGGTCGATGTCGGCGGCGGCGAATTCGGCATGCTCCTGAATAAATTTGAAGCGCAGTTCGGGCTTGCGGCCCATCAAAGTCTCGACCAAGGCCTCCACCGCCTCTTCCGCGCGCGGCAAGCTGATCTTGGCCAGGGTGCGGGTCCGGGGATCCATCGTGGTTTCTTTCAGCTGAGCCGGCATCATCTCGCCCAGACCTTTGAACCGGCCGATGTCAGGCTTCTTGCCCTTGAATAGGGTGGCCAGCAGCTCATCGCGGTGCGCATCGTCTCGGGCATAAGCGCTCTTGCCGCCATGGTTCAGCCGATAGAGAGGCGGCAGCGCGAGAAAGAGCCGTCCGCCGCGAATGAGATCCGGCATCGTCCGGTAGAAGAAGGTGATCAGCAGCGCCGCGATGTGCGCCCCGTCGACGTCGGCGTCGGTCATGATGATGATGCGCTCGTAGCGCAGGTCTTCGTCGCGATACTTGCCGTTCCCCTGAACGCCCAGGGCCAGCATCAGATCGGCCAGTTCCTTGTTGCCGCCAGTCTTGTCGGTGGTCGCCTGAGCGACGTTCAGGATCTTGCCGCGCAAGGGCAATATGGCCTGGGTGCGGCGGTCGCGCGCCTGTTTCGCCGAACCCCCGGCGCTATCGCCCTCGACGATGAACAGCTCTGTCCCGTCCGCCGCATTTCCCGAACAATCGGCCAGCTTGCCCGGCAGGCGAAGCTTTCGCGTCGCCGAGGCGCGAGCGACCTCACGATCCTTGCGCCTGCGCAACCGCTCCTCGGCGCGATCAGCGACGAAAGCCAGCAGCGCGCTGGCCGCCTTGGGCTGGGCCGCAAGCCAATGATCGAACGGATCACGCAAGGCCGCTTCCACCAGGCGTTGGGCGTCCGACGAAGACAGGCGCTCCTTGGTCTGGCCTTGGAATTCAGGGTTGCGGACGAAGACGCTGATCAAGGCCCCAGCCTGGGCGGTCACATCGTCGGCCGTGATCAGGGCTCCCCGGCGATCGCCAGTCAGGTCGGCATAGGCTTTGAGGCCCCGGGTTAGCACGGCGCGCAATCCGGACTCGTGCGTTCCTCCCTCCGGTGTGGGCACCGTGTTGCAATAGGAGCGCATGAAGCCGTCGGCGTCGCCGAAACCGGCCGGCGTCCAGGCGATCGCCCATTCCACCGCTCCGGCCTCGCCCTGGCGCTCGACACGGCCGGCGAACGGCGTGGGCGTAATCGTTTCCAGGTCCTGGATGCTTTCGGCGAGGAAGTCGGCCAGGCCGCCTGGGAAGTGAAAATCGGCGCTCGCCGGGGTCTGGTCGGTGATGCGCTCGGGTGAGCAGCGCCAGCGGATTTCCACGCCGCGGAACAGATAGGCCTTGGACCTGGCCATCCGGTACAGCCGGGCTGGGCGAAAACTCACGTCTTGGCCAAAGATCTCCGGGTCGGGGGAGAAAGTGACCGCCGTTCCGTGGCGGCGGCTGGGTCCGCCCTCCACGAGCGTTCCGACGGGCCGGCCGCGGGAAAAGCTTTGACGCCACTCGAACCCATCCTTCCACACGGTGATGTCCACCCGTTCCGAGAGGGCGTTGACGACCGACACGCCAACGCCGTGCAGGCCGCCGGAGGTCTGGTAGGCCTTGCCGGAAAACTTCCCGCCCGAGTGCAGCACCGTCATGATGACTTCGAGCGCCGACTTGCCCGGAAACTTTGGATGCGGGTCGACCGGCATCCCCCGCCCGTCGTCCTTGACGGTGAGAGCCCCGTCCGCATCCATCGAGACTTCGATCACCTTGGCGAAACCGGCCACAGCCTCGTCCATGGCGTTGTCGAGGACCTCGGCGAAGAGATGGTGCAACGCCCGCTCGTCGACGCCGCCGATGTACATGCCCGGTCGCTTGCGCACCGGCTCGAGGCCTTCGAGGACCTCTATGTCCTTGG
>DASXMK010000414.1:0-1842 GCA_036495705.1 Caulobacteraceae bacterium
ATAGGCGAACAGTTCGTCGTTGACGTCCTCGGCGAAGAGCCTCCCGCCGGCTACAGTTGGGGCCGCGTGCATCGGCGCGTCAGTGGTCGTGCGCCACAGCAGCCGGCCGCTGGCGGCGTCCAGCGCCACCACTTCGCGAAATCCGGACGTGGCGAAGATCTTGCCATCGGCGAACGCCAGGCCCCCGCCCCACGCCTCGTGGTCGCGTTTGGATTTGGGGGTGATGTTGGTGCGCCAGACCTGACCGCCCGAGGCGGCGTCGTGAGCCGACACATTGGCCGCCCCGTCCATAAGGAAGATGCGCCCGCCTTCGGCGATCGGCGGGGCGGTAACGTGATGGTGGCGCGACGAGGGCGTGCCGAAAGGCCGCTTCCAGGCGATGGTGAAGTTGGGGGCGGCGTCGACATGTTCCACCGACTGCGCGAGGTTGCCGCCCGGCAACGGCCATTCGGTCTGCGGGGCCGGCGGCGGCAGGAAGAAGTCCTGGCCCTTCAGGGCCTCGGCTACCTTGAGCTGCTCATTGAGGGCGATGACCGGGATGCGCACGCCCTTCGAGGCCGTGCTGGCGTGATGCCGGCCATGGAACGGGTTGAGCGACCCGACCTTCGAGAGCGTGCCGCAGGCGTCGAGCGCGAGCGCGGCCAGGGCCAGGACGCCCAGAGTGCGAATTCTTGTCATTGGGGCGTACCGGACTGGCCTTGGTCCTGCGGCGCCGGGGCGCCCTGGCTGGAAGTTGAGGAAGCATCGGACGCCGGAGAATCGGCGCCGGGGACAGTTCCCGGTCTCGGCGGCGGCAATGTGGCGGCGATCTTGGCCGCAGCGAGCGCGGCCGGGACCTCGCCGGCGTCGATCAAGGACACTGCTTCCTGCGCCCGGGCCTGCATCGATGGGGTGACCCCCAGGGTGATGGCCAGGGCGTTGAAATCAGTCCGGGCCTCGGCGGTCTTCCCGGCCGCCAGCTTGGCCATGGCCAAAGCTTCGCGGGCCTGCAGGTCGAACGGCTTCTTCTGACCGATCAGGGCGTTCAGCCGGATCTGGAGCTGGGCGTAGGGGGCGGAGTCCAGCAGCGCCAGCGCCGCGCGCAGGCTCGCCAGATCGTGCAGGATTGGATTGGGAGCGGCCTGCGCGGCCTTGTCGAACAGGGCGGCGGCGTCGGCGGCCTTGCGGGCGGCCAGGCGGATGTTGCCCTGCTCCATCAGCGCCAAGGTTCGGTAGCCGGCGGGCCCCGAGCGGGCGATGGGATCGAAATCGTTGTAGGCGCCGGTCTGATCGCCCTGCGCCAACTCGGTCAGCGCCTTGTCATAGGCCACCGAGGCCGAAGCGATGTTCCGGTCGCGCCAGGTATCGTATCCCCAGACCACCAAGAAGGCGGCGATGACCGCGACAAACAGTGCCGCCAGCCACGGCCAGGCCTTGCGCGCGAGGGCGCGATAGCGGTCGGAGCGCAGCTGCTCCTCGACCTCTTCGATAAAATCGACCACGACGGTTCTTTGAAACTCCGGACGCGGCTCTCGCCGTTCGTGGCGCGGAACCTATAGTGGGGAAAGCGCCGCTGCAACGCGGGCGATGGGCAGGCGCGGATCAGCCCTTGGCCGATGCGTAATAGGTCTCGGCCAAAGCCGGAAATTGCCCGGACCGCACGTCGGCGGCGTAGTCGCGCACGGCCTTGGCGATCTCGCCGCGCAGGTCGGCGTAGCGGCGCACGAACTTGGGCGTCCAGTCGAACAGGCCCAGCATGTCGTCGATCACCAGCACCTGGCGGTCGCAGGCGGGCGAGGCGCCGATGCCGATGGTGGGCACCTCGAGCTCTTGAGTGACGTTGCGCGCCAGGGTCTCAGCCAC
>DASXMK010000415.1:0-2216 GCA_036495705.1 Caulobacteraceae bacterium
GGTG
This sequence comes from Caulobacteraceae bacterium, assembly GCA_036495705.1. GTDB lineage: Bacteria > Pseudomonadota > Alphaproteobacteria > Caulobacterales > Caulobacteraceae > Acaudatibacter. The sequence continues at coordinate 5 of DASXMK010000415.1, forward strand.
TCCTCGTAGTAGACGCGCACGCCCAGCCGGTGTTCGCGACCGACGAACGCCCCGGCCGAGGGTTCCTGCACTCATCCCTCCTCGCCGAACAGCATCGGCTGAACCAGGCCCTGAGGCGGAACTTCGAGGCCCAGATGCAGCCAGGCTTTGGCGCAGGCCAGGCGACCGCGCGCGGTGCGCTGAATGAAGCCTTGCTGCAGCAGGAAGGGTTCGACCACGTCCTCGATCGAATCGCGGGCCTCGGCCAGGGCATGGGCCAGGGTCTCGACCCCGGCCGGTCCGCCGCCATAATTGTCGATGAGCGCCTTGAGATAGCGCCGGTCCATGGCGTCCAGACCCGCCGCGTCCACCTCGAGGCGGGCGAGGCCGCGCGCCGCGCACGCCCGATCGATGAGCGCCGCGCCGTCGGCGGCGGCGAAATCGCGCACCCGGCGCAACAGGCGGCCGGCCACGCGCGGGGTCCCCCGCGCCCGCCCGGCGATCTCGGCCGCGCCGTCGGGACCGAGGTCCAGGCCCATCTTGCGCGCCACCTGGGTGAGCATCCGCTCCAGTTCCGCCGGGGTGTAGAAATCGAGCCTGACCGGAATGCCGAACCGGTCACGCAGGGGCGTCGCCAGGAGGCCGGCGCGGGTCGTGGCCGCCACCAGGGTGAACGGAGAAAGATCGATGCGGATCGAACGCGCCGATGGCCCCTCGCCGATCATCAGGTCCAGGGCGTGGTCCTCCATGGCCGGATAGAGGATCTCCTCGACGTTCGGGGCCAGGCGGTGGATCTCGTCGATGAACAGGACATCACGCGGCTCGAGATTGGTCAGGATCGCCGCCAGGTCGCCGGCCTTGGCCAGGACCGGGCCGGAGGTGGCGCGGAAATTGACCCCCAGCTCCCGGGCGATGATCTGGGCCAGGCTGGTCTTGCCAAGACCCGGCGGGCCAGAGAGCAGCACGTGATCGAGCGCTTCGGCCCGACCGCGGGCGCCGGCGATGAAGACGGTCAGATTGGCCTTGGCGGTTTCCTGGCCCACGAACTCGTCCAGGGTCCGGGGGCGCAGGGCCTGGTCGGGGGGCTCGGCGGCGATGGGATCGGCGGAGACGACGCGGCTCACCGGCCAAGCTCCTGCAAGGCCGAGCGGATGAGCCGCGCCTCATCGGCGTTCTCGCCCAGGCGGCCCGCCGCCAGATCCACCGCTCGCCGGGCGGCGATCTCGGCCACGCCCAGGCCCATCAAGGCGGCGACCGCCTCACCGGACACGCTCGGGGCGGCGCCGGGCGCCGGGCGCAGGGCGATGACCACGCCGTCGATGATCGCCTTGTCCTTGAGTTCGACCAGGATACGAGCCGCCAGGCGCGGACCGACGCCATTGGCCCGCGCCACCTGGGCCTTGTCTTCGCGCGCCACCGCGGCCGCCAGTTCGGCTGGCGGCAACACATCGAGCACCGCCAGGGCCACTTTGGCCCCGACGCCCTGGATCGACTGCAGCAGCACGAAGGCGCGGCGCTCCTCGCGGGTCAGGAAGCCGTAGAGCCGGGGACCGGCCGATTCGCTCCACTGGCTCTCGACGTGCAGCACCACCTCCTCGCCGGTGGCCGGGAGCCGGGTCAGGGTCCGTGCGCCGCAGCGGACCAGATAGCCGACGCCGGCGACATCGATGAGGGCGTCCTCCTCGGCCGCTTCGGCCACGACCCCCCGCAGGCGCCCGATCACGCGGCGCGCTCGGAAAATCGCCGGGCGCTGCGAGCATGGGCGTGGGCGATAGCCACGGCCAGAGCGTCGGAGGCGTCGGGGGTCAGAGGGCCGCACGTCGGCAGCAGCCGCGTGACCATGAACGCCACCTGGGTTTTGTCGGCGCCGCCGACCCCGACCACGGCCTTCTTGACCTGTTTGGCGGCGTATTCGGCGACCGTGAGGCCGGCGGCGGCGGGGGCCAGCATCACCGCCGCCCGCGCATGACCAAGCTTGAGCGTGGAGGCGCCGTTGGCGGTCATAAAGGTCTCTTCGATGGCCGATTCGTGCGGGTCGTAGCGCGCGATGACCTCGCGCACCCCTTCGAACAGAACTATGAGGCGGGCCGACAGGGGCAAGGTTTCATTCGGAGCGACGATTCCGTGGGCGACGTGCGCCAGGCGCGAACCGTCCATCGCCACCACCCCCCAGCCGGTGCGGCGCAGGCCCGGATCGAGCCCCAGGATGCGAATCGCGTTCGTCATGCGTTCC
>DASXMK010000416.1:0-5324 GCA_036495705.1 Caulobacteraceae bacterium
GTCGACCAGCCCATGATGTGGTCGCCGCTGAACAGGGCGTTCTCCTCGGCAAGCGCGTAGCAGATGTGGTTCGAGGTATGTCCGGGCGTCGGGATCGCTTCCGCCGTCCAGCCCGCGCCTTCAATGACCGCCCCGCCGCACACCGAAATGTCGGGCGTGAAGTCATCATAGCCGGCCTCGAGCTTCACCTCGCCTTCCACCGGCTTTGCGGCCACGGCGCAACCGAACACCGGCGCCCCGGTGGCGGCGGCCAGCGGTTTGGCCAGCGGCGAATGGTCGGAATGGTGGTGCGTGACCAGGATATGGCTGACGCGCTCGCCGGCGGTGGCGGCCAGGATCGCCTCGAGGTGTTCGGGCAGGGCCGGGCCCGGGTCGATGACCGCCACCTCGCCATGACCGACGATGTAGGTCCCGGTGCCCAGATAGGTGAACGGCCCCGGGTTATTGGCCACCACCCGGCGGATCAGCGGCGAGACCTGATCGACCTGGCCGTATTCGAATTTGAGCTCGCGAACGAACGGGATCATGTCGCCACTCTAAAGGAGATCGCGCAGCCAGGCGACGAGGGGCTTGTCGGCCGGCGGCATCGGATAGTCGTCCATTCGCTCGGGCCGCACCCAGGCCAACGCCTCGTGTTCGCGGGGGACGGCGAGGCCTTCCCAGCGCCGGCACAGATACAGCGGCATCAGCAAGTGAAAGTCGTCATAGGCGTGGGAGGCGAACACGAACGGGGCCAGGCAGGCGTTGGTCACCCGCACGCCCAGCTCCTCGTCCAACTCGCGGATCAGACAGGCCTCCGGCGTCTCGCCCGACTCGACCTTGCCGCCTGGAAACTCCCACAGCCCGGCCAGGGTCTTGCCAGCCGGACGCTTGGCGATCAGCACCCGGCCGTCGACGTCGACCAGGGCGCAGGCGGCCACGAGCTGGGTCCTCAGGATGGTTTTCATTTTCCGGACAAGGGGATGGCGAAAGGCTAGTGTCCCGATTCCGAAGTTCGCTTGTGCATAATGGCGGCCTCCGACGAACTTCGGAAACGATAAGGACACTAGCAAGTATATGTTTTCTAGTGTGCTTTTTGGTTCTGAAGTTCACTGCGGAGCCGATCCCATGGGCTGGCGAACTTCAGAACCAGCACACTAGCGCGATCTTGACTTTGCCCCGCCGAACCCCGATGTGGCAATCGCGCCCGGGCCTTCCGGGCGCTATCGGCGCTCCGGTCGCGTGAGGGATCTGCCAAGTTCCCAGGCCGTCGAGCGCCTTTTGGCTTCCAGCCGATCGCCCGTTCACGCTGGGCGGCTTCATGAATTTCAACGCTCGAGGCGAGGCCCGCATTTCCGCGAGCGCTCGCGCTCGGCGCACAGGAAAGACTTCAATCAAAGTGACTGACTTTACCAAACTTGGCCTCGCCAAGCCGCTGCTCAAGGCGCTGGCCGAAGAAGGCTATGATGCGCCCACGCCCATCCAGGCGCTGGCCATCCCCGACATCCTCGCCGGCCGCGACCTGCTGGGCATCGCCCAGACCGGCACCGGCAAGACCGCCGCCTTCGCCCTGCCGATCCTGCATCGCCTGGCGGCCGACCGCCGGCCCGCGCCCCGGCGCGGCTGCCGCGTGCTCGTCCTCAGCCCGACGCGCGAACTGGCCACCCAGATCGCCGACAGCTTCAGGGCCTACGGCCGCCACCTCGGCCTCACCACCGCCGTTGTCTTCGGCGGGGTCAAATATGGGCCGCAAGTGCGAGCCCTGGCCGGCGGGGTCGATATCCTCGTCGCCACGCCCGGGCGCCTGATCGACCACATCCAGGAAAAGGTCGCCAACCTCTCCGCCGTGGAAGTGTTCGTGCTCGACGAGGCCGACCAGATGCTGGATCTCGGCTTCCTGCCGCCAATCCGGCGCATCGTCGCCACCTTGCCTAGGCAGCGCCAGAACCTGTTCTTCTCGGCCACCATGCCCGGCGAGATCGGCAAGCTGGCCGCCGAGCTGCTCAAGGATCCGGCCAGGGCCTCGGTCGCGCCCTCGGCCACCACTGTGACCAAGATCGACCAGCGGGTGCTGTTCGTGGAATCGGACCGCAAGCGCCAGCTCCTGGCCGAGCTGTTCGACGACGCCCGCATGGGCCGGGCCCTGATCTTCACCCGCACCAAGCGCGGAGCCGATCGGGTCGGCAAATACCTGGAAGGCGCCGGCATTCGCGCCGACTCGATCCATGGCGACAAGTCCCAAGGCCAGCGCGAGCGCGCCCTGGCGGCCTTCAAGAGCGGAGCCGTACGCGCCCTGGTGGCCACGGACATCGCCGCCCGCGGCATTGACGTCGATGCGGTCACCCACGTGGTCAATTACGAGCTGCCGAACGTGCCGGAGGCCTATGTGCACCGCATCGGCCGCACCGCCCGGGCCGGCGCCGGAGGCATCGCCATCAGCCTGGTGTGCGATGACGAACGCTCCTTGCTTCGGGATATCCAGAAGCTGATCCGACTCACCCTGCCGGCGTTCGACCGGCGCAACGACCGCGCTCTGGGGGCGCTGGCGGCGGTGCAGAAGGCCACCATGCCGGACCATCCTCAGCGACCACCGGTCCAGGCGCGCGACCATGGGCCCAAGGGCTCGCGCAACCGCCGTCGCCGTCGGCCCGATCAGCCTCGCGGCCAAGCAAGGCCGATGACCACAGGTCCGCGTCCGATCGCCAGCACCACGCCGGTGGCGCGCTGGAGCCCGATGGACTAGGCGCCTTCCCCCCCTCTCAGGAGCGATAGTCGCCGTTGATGGCCACGTACTGCTTGGTGAGATCGCAGGTCCACATCGTCCAGGCGCCACGGCCAACACCGACGTCGACAGCGACCTCCAGCTCGGCGTTCTTCATGTAATCGCTCATGGCCGCCTCCGAGTAGTCGGCGGCGACCATCCCGTCGCGCGCGGCCCAGTGCGGTCCGAAGGCGACGCTCATCCGTTCCCGGCGCATCGGCTCGTCAGCGCGGCCGGCGGCCATGACGATGCGTCCCCAGTTGGCGTCCTCGCCGGCGAAGGCGGTCTTGACCAGCGGGCTTTCGGCGATGGTCCGGGCGATCCGGCGCGCCGAGGCTTCGTTCTTGGCCCCGGTGACGGTGATCTTGACGAACTTCGACGCCCCCTCCCCGTCGCGCACCAGCTGCTGGGCAAGATCAAGGAACACCGCGCCCAGCTTGGCGCTGAAGTCGGCCAGGCGCGGATCGTCGGCGCGGGCGATCGCCGCGGCGCCGTTCTGGCCGGTGGCGAACACGAGCAGGGTGTCATTGGTTGAGCGATCGCCGTCGACTGTGACGCTGTTGAAGGTGCGCACGGCGTGCAGGCTGACCAGCGCCTGCAGGGCCCGCGGTTCGATGGCGGCGTCGGTGACCACGAAGGCCAGCATGGTCGCCATGTCGGGGGCGATCATTCCCGAGCCCTTGGCGATGCCGGCTATGCGCGTTGCGCTGCCATCCACATGGGCGAGGGCCTGCGCTCCCTTGGGGAAGGTGTCGGTGGTCATGAAGGCGCGGGCAGCCGGCTCCCAGGCGTCTTCGCTCAGGGCCTGGACGGCGAGGGGAAGCGCGGCGCTGACCTTGTCGTCATCCAACAGGACGCCGATGACCCCGGTGCTGGCCAGCATGACCTCGCGCGGTTTTGCGCCCATGGCCCGGGCGGCGGCTTGGGCGACCCGCTCGGCGGCCCTCGCTCCAGGCCGGCCGGTGAAGGAATTGGCGCAGCCGGCGTTGACCACCAGCGCGCGGACGCCGCGGCCGCCGCTCGCCCGCAATTGGCGCTTGCACCAGTCCACCGGAGCGGCGCCGACGCCATGGCGGGTGAACACCCCGGCGCAGGTCGCGCCCGGGGCAAAGCGCATGACCAGAAGATCATCGCGCGCCCGCGGATAGAGGCCGGCCCGTCCTTTCGCCAGCTCGACGCCGGCAATCGGGGCGATGGCTGGGAAATCCACCGCCAGAGGGGATCGGGGGAGCTGGCCGGTCACCGCCGGGGCCTTGCGTTCATGGGAGGCGCCGTCCTAGGCATGTCAAGGAACGGCGCCATGGTCCCAATGGACGCCGCAGGTCAAGGCCGAGGAGAACCAGCCCATGAAATTGTACAATTCCATCGGACCCAATCCCCGGGTGGTGAAGATGTTCCTGGCCGAGAAGGGGCTGGAGCTTGACCAGACGCCGGTCGATCTCATGGGCGGCGAGAACCGCCAGTCGGCTTATGGGGCGGTCAATCCTTCGCAGACCCTGCCGGCGCTGGAGGTCGACGAGGGGATGGTCATCGCCGAGATCACCGCCATCTGCGAATATCTCGAGGAGTTGCACCCGCAACCGCCACTGATCGGGTCGACGCCCATTCAGCGGGCCGAGACGCGCATGTGGACCCGGCGCATCGATCTGGGCATCGCCGAGCCGATGACCAACGGCTTTCGCTATTCGCAGGGGCTGCGCATGTTCCAGAGCCGGGTGCATTGCGTTCCCCAGGCCGCCGACGATCTGAAGGCCATCGCCCAAGAGAAGCTGACATGGCTCGACGGCCTGATCGCCGGGCGCGAGTGGATCGTCGGCGACCGCTTCACCCTGGCAGACATCCTGCTGTTCAGCTTCCTCGATTTCGGGACCCAGGTCGGCCAGCCGCTGAATCCCGCGAACAAGAACATCGCCGCCTGGTTCGAACGGGCCAAGGCCCGCCCGAGCGTCGCCGCCACCGCCTGAGAGGACACGCCGGCGCGCGGGCGGGGCGCCTGCGTTGACACATCAAGCCCGCCTTCTTAAGTCTCCGCCGCGTCAAGCGTGCAGGATCCCGAGCCGGCGAAGGCCCCTTAGGAGAGTGCGGTCGCCGCCAGCGCAGGCTTCAACCGGACGCCCCGACCGCCCATGCTCGATCTGAAAAAGCTCCTCGGCTCCTCCAACGACCGCAAGGTGCGCACCTTGATGTCCAAGGTTGCCGCCATCAACGCCCTGGAGCCGGCGATCTCGGCCCTGTCGGACGAAGCCCTGCGGGCCAAGACCGATGAGTTCAAGGCCCGTTACCGCGACGGCGCCAGCCTCGAATCCCTGCTGAATGAAGCCTTCGCCGTGGTGCGCGAGGCGGCCAAGCGGCGGCTCGGCGAGCGTCACTACGATGTGCAGATGGTCGGCGGCATGGTGCTGCACAAAGGCGGGATCGCCGAGATGCGCACCGGCGAGGGCAAGACCCTGGTCGCCACCCTTCCGGCCTATCTCAACGCCATCGCCGGCCAGGGCGTGCACCTGATCACCGTCAACGACTATCTGGCCGCCCGCGACGCCGAATGGATGGGCCGGATCTATGGCTTCCTCGGCCTCAACGTCGG
>DASXMK010000417.1:0-8228 GCA_036495705.1 Caulobacteraceae bacterium
GTCACCGCCGACAAGGTGGCCATCCTGCAGCACGCCGACGCCGTGTGGCTGGACGAGATCCGCAAGGCGCGTCTGTATGATCTCATTTGGCAGGCCTTCGCCGTGCTGCTGCCGGTAAGCACCGTCGGGGTGATGGGCGACGCCCGCACTTATGAGAATGTGCTGGCCTTGCGCGCCGTCACTTCCACCGACGGCATGACCGCCGACGTTTTCGAGTTTCCCTGGGATGTCCTCACCCGCGCCGCCACGCGGATCGTCAACGAAGTGCGCGGCGTCAACCGCGTGGTCTACGACGTGACTTCCAAACCGCCTGGGACGATCGAGTGGGAGTAGGGGCGCATCAACAAGCGAGGCTAGCCCATGAAGATCGTCGTCATCGGCGGCACCGGCCTGATTGGCTCGAAGACCGTCGCCATTCTGCGCCAGGGCGGCCACGAGGTCGTTGCCGCCTCGCCGAAAAATGGCGTCAACACCATGACGGGTGAAGGGCTCAAAGAGGCAATGGCCGGCGCGCAGGTGGTGGTCGACCTCGCCAACTCGCCGTCATTTGAAGACGCGGCGGTGCTGGAGTTTTTCGAAACTTCCGGACGCAATGTCCTTGCGGCGGAGGCTGCTACCGGTGTCCAGCACCACGTGGCTCTATCCATCGTCGGAATCGATCGGAGTGATAACGGCTATTTCCGCGCCAAGGTGGCCCAGGAGAAGGTGATCGAGGCCTCTGGCGCCCCCTACACCATCATCAGCTCGACCCAGTTCCTGGAATTCCTTGGCGCCATCGTTGCTTCAAGCGCGGATGGCAACGAGGTCAGGATTTCGCCCGGCCTGTTCCAGCCCATCGCGGCAGACGATGTGGCCGCCATCGTTGCGGATGTGGCGCTCGCGGCGCCTCGAAATGGTATCGTCGAGATCGCCGGCCCGGAACGAGCGCCGTTCAACGAAATCGTCACCCGCTTTCTGAAGGCGGTCGGCGACCCGCGCGTGGTCGTGAGCGACCCCGAGGCGCGATACTTCGGTGGCCGTGTCGAGGAGCGTTCGCTCGTGCCGTTGGGTGAGGCGCGTCTTGGCCGGATCGGTTTCGACGAATGGCTCAGCCGCACAGAGGCGCGCCGATGAGCCGAGGTCGTCTGTCGGCGCAAGTTGCCGAACGAGCTCGTTAAGCCGGGCGCTGCTGACATGGAAGGAAAGCCTCTCGCCCGCCGAGAAGAGCCAGGCGGCCGGCGCGAGATCGACGACTTCATGACCCTCCCACACTCGCGCTCGTGGTGACGAGAAGCTGGTCCAGTTGCTCGAACGCCTCGCCAAACCCACTCGTAGCCCCGGAGGCGATGGCGCCGTCGAGAGCCTCCTTCGAGGGATAGAGGTCGTGCAAGACGACCCGTGTCTCGCCACCACTTTCTTCGAAGGTCACCGTGGTGACGGCCCCGCCTTCGTCGCCTTCGTCATTCGTCCAGACGAGGCGCGCGTGCGCCGTCACTTCGATGTACCGACCGAAGAACGCCATGGGCTGCTCTGAAGCCGCGTGGCCGAACACGAAACGGTACGCGCCCCCCGCCCGGACATCGGCCTCGCAGGAAAGGAAGGATATTCCAAATGACTTCGGCGCCCACCACCGCCTGAGCAGCTCGGGCCGGGTCCAGGCCTCGAATACGATGCGGGCTGGGGCGTTGAAGGTCCGCGTAACGACGAACTCACGCCCGGACTTCCGTTCCACCGTCGTGCGGTTCTTCCCCGAGGTGTGATCGCTCTCAACTTTGGTGTCCATCGACCTTTTCCTTCTGTCTGAGTTCCTCGACAACTTTGTCCAACTCGTCGAAGCGTGAGGCCCAGAGCTGGCGGTGCTCCTCGATCCACGCCATCTCTTCCGCCAGTCGGCGCGGGCCGAGCTTGCAGGTCCTCACGCGCCCGACCTTCTCCGTGGCCACGAGCCCGACCTGCTCTAAGACGCCGACGTGTTTCTTCATGCCCGTGAGGGTCATGTGGAACTTCTCGGCGAGGTCCGTGATGGAAGCGTCTGCACGTCCGAGTTGCTCGAGAACACCGCGTCGGGTGGCGTCCGAGAGCGCGGCGAAGGAGGCATCGAGGTGGGCCCTCGTATACTGAACCATCTAGTTCAGTATCTAACCCAGGGATTGGCGGCGCGCAAGGGGAAGCCGAGCGCGCGCTGGGGCGCCGGCCGCCCACCCGTCCTTGGTGGGGCTTTGGCGCAGGCCGACATAGCTCCTATTTGGAGCTGAACTGCAGCCTCGGGTATGAACCTCTCGATAAAGAAAGGCCCGTCCATTGACCGCAATTTCATCAAGGACCCGGAACGAGACGATGTCCGACCTCTCCGCCTTTCAGATCACCCAGCGCTGGCCGGCCGCCCATCCCGACCGGCTGCAGCTCTATTCGCTGCCGACACCCAACGGCGTGAAGGTGTCGATCATGCTGGAGGAGATCGGGGCGAGTTACGAAGCGCATCTGGTCGATTTCAGCCAAGCCGATCAGAAAACGCCGGAGTTCCTGTCGCTGAACCCGAACGGCAAGATCCCGGCCATCATCGACCCCGACGGGCCAGGCGGGGCGCCGATCGGCCTGTTTGGATCCGGCGTCATCCTGCTCTATCTGGCCGAGAAGAGCGGCGCGCTTCTGCCCGGCGATCCGGCGCGGCGCTACGAGACCCTGCAATGGCTGTTTTTCCAGATGGGGTTCGTTGGGCCGATGTTCGGCCAGGTCGGATACTTTCACAAATTCGCCGGCCGCGAGATCGCCGACAAGCGCCCGCTGGAACGCTATCGCGACGAAGCCAAACGACTGCTGAGCGTCCTCGACGCCCGCCTGGCGGGCCGGCGGTGGATCATGGACGACGATTATACGATCGCCGACATCTCGCTCCTGGGCTGGGCGCGCAATCTGATCGGCTTCTATGGCGCGCGCGATCTGGTCGAGTTTGACGCCTTGCGGCAGGTTCCGGCCTGGCTCGAGCGCGGCCTGGCGAGACCGGCGGTCCAGCGCGGACTGGAGATTCCCAAGCGCTAGAGCAAACCCCGTTCAGACGGAATCGCCTGAACGGGGATGATTTGCTCTAGATTCAAACGTGTAGAGCCTGATTCAGCGCTTGCATCTGTTCCGTGCAAACGCATCAGGCTCTAGCAAAGCGCCGCTTAAGGGCAAGGCGGCGTAACCAGGCTGTCGGGACCTTCGAAAGGCGTATGACCCACAGGGAGCGCGAGCATGGCTGAACAAAAGACCGCGTTCGTATTCGCCGGCGGCGGCAGTTTGGGCGCGGTCCAAGTCGGCCTGTTGCAGGTGCTGCTGGAGGCCGGACTCAGACCGGATTTCATTGTCGGATCGTCCGTGGGCGCGCTGAATGCCGGATTTTTCGCTGGCGATCCGACCGCGGAAGGCGTCATGCGGCTGGCGGACGTCTGGCGTTCGTTGCGCCGAAGCGACATCTTCCCGCTCACCCTTGGCGCTGCAATCCGGTGGCTGGGACCCTCGGAAGCCCTGTTTGACCCGGGCGGCCTGAAGCGGCTGATCGAGCGCAATCTGCCATACCGCAATCTCGAGGAGGCCAGCATCCCCGTGCACGTGGTCGCGACCAATCTGGGAGGAGAGTCGGTGCGGCTCTCATCCGGTCCGGCGGTCCAGGCGATCCTGGCCAGCGCGGCGATCCCGGTCGTGTTTCCTTCGGTCGAGGTCGGATCCGAGCATCTGATGGATGGCGCGGTTTCCGGCAATACGCCGATCCTGACCGCGGCCGAACTGGGCGCCACGCGCATCGTGGTGCTGCCGACGGGGTTCGCCTGCACGTTGGACGCCGCGCCCAAAGGACCGATCGCCCGTGGGTTCCACGCCCTCACGCTGCTCATCGCCCATCAGATGGTCCGCGACCTGGCCGAACTCGCCGGGACGATCGACATATCCACCGTCCCCAGCCTGTGCCCGCTGGCGGTCTCGCCCTTCGACTTCAGTCAGACCGAGGCGCTGATCAGGCGAGGCGCGGACCACACCCGCAGTTGGGTGGAAACGGGCGGATTGACCCGTCAGGAGATCCCCGGCGAGCTCATCGCCCATTCCCACTGAGCTCCAGCACAACTTGATGGGCGCAGGCTGAGTTCAGCGCAGGCCTTTGAACCACGACATCGTCGAAGCGATCGCGTCCGTCTCGGCCGATTTTTGGCTCTGCGGCGATGGCGGTTTCGCCGGCTTGGCGGTTTGGATGGCGGCTGGTTTAGGCGTCTTGGCTTTGGCCGGCGCAGCGGCGGCGGGCGGCTTCGCGGCGGTGGCGGCCGGCTTCGCGGCGGCCTTCTTTGGTTTCGGCGTCTCGGCCTTGACGGCCGGGGCCGGGGCTTCGGCCTTAACCGCGGGGGCGGGGGTCTCGACCTTAACCGCGGGGGCGGGAACTGGCGCGGCGGGGGCGGGAACTGGCGCGGCGGGGGCGGGAAGGACCGCGACCGTGGCGCTGACCGGCACGACCTCCGGTTCGGGTTCAACCACACGCAAGCCGGCGGCGGCGGCTTCGAGCTTCTTCAGCGCCCCTTCCAAGGTGCCCTCGACCAGAATCGGGGTTTCCTTGCCCATCAGGTAGATGGCCGGCTCGCCATCGATGGTCAGGCGCACCTGGGTGACATGCGGGGTGTTGATATGGATCGGCAGTCCGCTGTCGCGCATCACAAACCTGGCGAACACAAGCATCGTCGATCCCCTGAAAAACCACTGCCGCGAACCCTAGTCTGTTTCCTGCGCCGCGGGGTCTGCGACACTTTGGCGCGATGGGCTCAGCCCGGTGGCCGGGCCGCCGCGTGCGTGAGGGCATTGGCCACCGCCTGCCGCTGTCTGGGGGTGCAGTGCTGTTCGGCGCACACCTTGTCGGCCACCCGTCCCATGATCGACGGCAGCAGTTTGAGCATCAGAGGCATGGTCTCGGCCAGGACCTCAGCGCGGACCGCCGGCGTCTTGCGCACCATGGCTTGGCCCGTCTCGCTGGTCTGGAAGGCGAGTATGTCGCGCAGCTCTTTCTCCGTATAGGCGTCGGCGTAGGCGCGGGTGCTGATCTCCAGCATCTGCGGCGTGAGCTTGACCATCTCCTGGCCCATCAGATCGAAAATCGGTCCCTGCAGTTGGTTCACGTCCGCCGGCAAGCTCTGGGCCACGGCCTTTTGCATGGCCGTGAACATCAGGCGCATTTGCAGCTCGGCCTGCTTCTCGCCGCCGACGGCGGCGACGATCTGGCGAGCCAGGTCCAGTTTCGCCGGATCGATGGCGGGAGGCGCCGCCTGCGCCCATGCGCCGGTCGCGATCGTCAAAGCCGCCGCGAGCCCCATCGCCAGATGTCTCATTGTGGTCTTCTCCCCGGTCTGGTGAGGTTGCGGCATCCGCCGGCCGGCGGCAAATGGAATCCCAGGAATCATGGACGACCCCTACGACCTTGAGCGTTTTGTCGCCGCCCAGGCGCCCATCTACTCAAGCGCCCTGGAGGAGCTCCGCCATGGACGCAAGAGCGGTCACTGGATGTGGTTCATCTTCCCGCAGATCGCGGGCTTGGGTTCCAGTCCGACTTCGCGCTTCTACGCCCTTGGCTCTTTGGCCGAGGCCCGGGCCTATCTCGACCATCGCCTGCTCGGCGCGCGCCTTGACGCATGCGTGCGGGCGGTGATGGCGCACGAGAACCTGAGCGCGCGCGATATCCTGGGGACGCCGGATGACGCCAAGCTGCGTTCGAGCCTGACCTTATTCGCCGCCGCGGCGCCGGATCCGTCCCTGTTCGAGGCGGCGCTGAGTCGGTTCTTCGGCGGCGCGGCCGACCCGCTCACGCTGTCGCGGACAGGCGCCGGGCCGGCGTCCGGTTTCTAGACCGCGCTTTTCGTCCCCAAAGGATCGTCAACTCGACGTAAATGGGCGCGGGCGCGATTGCGCCGCTTGCCAGAACGCCGCGAAGGGAGGGTGCTATCGTCGGGGCGCGCGCCGCCCGCAAGTGTCTGAATACGCCGCCCTGCATACTGGCGGTCGCGGCGCCCCGACGATGTCGTCGCGACCGCGCCTTGGATACGGAACAAGGTACGGCGGCAACAGCCCCGTTATTGCGGCCAAGCTCGCGTTCGAGCGAGCGCACGAGCGGCCAATTACTTGTCAAATCGCGCCAACTGGCGTGCTATGCAGGCAGAACTTCCCCGGACTCGCGTGCGAGAGGGTCGCGCCATGCTTGAACGGACCGACCTTCGGCCCGCGCCGGCAACTTATTTCCAACAGATCGTGCGCCGCTTTGGCGACAGCGTGGCGACGCGCGCCGCCATTCTCGAGGACACCGGCGTCGGCGAAGGCGATGTCGACGATGTGCCGGCCGAGATTACCTTGGCCCAGCAGCTTCGCCAGTTCGACAATATGAACCGCCTGTTTGGCGAAGGCTGGGCCTTGAGCGCGCCGGAACTGTGGCGTCCGGCCGCCCATGGCGCCCTGGGCGTGGCGGTATCTTCGGCGCCCGATGTCGGCAGCGCCCTGCATATACTGGCCCGCTACATCGGCGCTCACACGCCCAACCAGCATCTGAAACTCGTTCGCGCCCCCGGCTCGGTGCTCTTGCGTCATGACATCGCCATGGAACTTGACGAACGCCACGCGAGGATCATGGCCGAGGGAGTGTTGCTGGGCGTCGCCTCGCTGCTGTCTTTGATGCTCGGGCGGGCGCAACTGGACCTGCGTTTCGACTACGCCTGGTCGGAGCCGACCTACGGTGCGAAGCTGACCGAAGCCGTGGGGGCGGAGGTGCGATGGAACGCGCCGGCCAGCGGCGTTGCGGTGCCCCGGCGCCTGCTGACCCTGCGCTCGCCACTGTCGAACGCGGCCCTGTGCCACCATGCCCTGGAGTTGCTGGAACAGTCGGTGTTCATCAGCGCCGGCCCGGAGGGTGTCAAGGCGCGGGTGCAACAGCTGCTGGCCCGGTCGGACGACGGCCGGGTCGCCGCGATAATGGCCGCGCGGTCCCTGGGTCTGTCGCAGCGGACCTTGGCCCGTCGCCTGGCGGAGGCTGGCGTCACTTATCGCGAATTGGCGGACGCCGAACTGAAGGCCCGCGCCAGCCGCTGGCTGACCGCCGGCGTGCTCTCCAAGGCGGAGATCGGAGAGCGCCTGGGATTCGCCGACGCCACCGGCTTCAGCCGCGCCTGCCGCCGTTGGTTCAGGACTTAAGGTCGGCGTTTCAGCTTCCGGCCAGGCCGCGGTTCTCCAGCATCGGGCCGATGTCGGGGTCCTGGCCGTAAAAGCTCCGGAACATGGCCGCGTAGTCCTCGGTATGGCCGCGCGAAAGAACGAGGTCGCGGAAACGCTGACCATTGGCGCGGGTCAGGCCGCCATGGGCGGTGAACCAGGCGAAGGCGTCGTCAGCCAGCATTTGGGTCCACAGGTAGGCGTAATAGCGGGCGGCGTAGCCACTGTCCCAGATGTGCGAGAAATAGCTCGAGCGATAGCGCGGCGGCACGTCGGGGAAGTCGGCGCCGGTCTTGGTCAGCGCCGTCGTCTCGAAGGCGTCGACGTCGGCGGGCAGGACCGCGGCGGCCGGGGCCAGTTGATGCCACTGCAGGTCAAGCTCGGCGGCGGCGATGGCTTCGGACATGTCATAGCCTTTGTTGAACTTTGCCGAACGCCTGACCTTGGCCACCAGCTCCGCCGGCATGGCCGCGCCGGTCTTGTAGTGACGGGCGTAGTGGGCCAGCACCTTCGGGTCGAGCGCCCAATGTTCGTTGAACTGCGAGGGGAACTCGACGAAATCGCGCGCCACATTGGTGCCGGAGATTGAGGGATAGGTCTGGTCGGCGAACAGGCCGTGCAGGGCGTGGCCGAACTCGTGGAACATGCCAACCACGTCGGTGAAGCTTATCAATGCCGGTTGGCCCGGCGCCGGCTTGGCGAAATTGGCCACGTTGTAGACCACCGGCTTTTGGCCGAGCAGGCGGGATTGCTGGACGAAACTGCCCATCCACGCCCCGCCGCTCTTATTGTCGCGCCGGAAGTAATCGAAATAGATCAGTCCCAGCGGCTTTCCGGTCTTGTCGAGGACTTCGAAGACCATGACGTCAGGGTGGTAGACCGGCAGGTCATGGCGTTGCTTGAAGGTCACGCCATAGAGCTGATTGGCGGCGTAGAACACGCCCTTGGTCAGGACGTTATCGAGCTCGAAGTAAGGTTTCACCTCATTCTGGTCGAGGTCGTACTTCGCCTTGCGCACCTGTTCGGCGTAGAGTTGCCAATCC
>DASXMK010000418.1:0-7326 GCA_036495705.1 Caulobacteraceae bacterium
TGCCCGGCCAGAAGCTTGGCGATAGCTGTAATCCGGCCCTCACCGTCGACGGTCACGCGCGTCACGTCCTCTAGATCGACCAGGGGATTGTCCAACCGCCGATCGACAGCCAGCACCACCTCGTCCGGCCTTGTCGAGGCGTGGGTCAGGTCGGTGATGATGGTTGGGTCGACCAAATGATCGGCCATCATCAGCACGAATCGCTCATCCAGATGCGGCTCGGCCGCCGTCACCGAGAGGCCATTTGCGCCTTTCCAGGCGAAATTGCGCACCGTTGTGATCGGGATGGCCAGGCGCTCGGCCAAGCCGGCCAGGAACACTTCCAGGCGCCGGCCCTCGTAGCCGGTCACGACCACGAACCGGCTAACGCCGGCCTGATGGGCGGCCACGATCACCCGCTCGATCAGAGGCACGCCGTTAACCAGCGCCAGTGGCTTGGAGCGCGCCACTTCTCTCAGGCGGATGCCCTGGCCGGCGGCGATGATCAGGCCCTGCACCCTGTCCAAGGCCGGCTCGGCCGCATCGCCATCGATGAAGGCGTTGGTCTGGCGCTCGGCTTCGTCGTCGGTGAACTGGACCGGCGGATGCTTGCAGAAGAAGGCCGACGGACCGATTACCGCCCCGCCCTGGCCGCGCTCCAAAGCCAGCTTGCAGCAGCGGATGGCGTCGATGACCACGCCCGCAGAATTGGGTGAATCCTCGACCGACAGCCTGACTTCGATGTTCATCGGCACATTGCCGAACAGCGCCCCTTCGAGGCGCAGGAAGCACAGCTTATTGTCGTTCAGCCACGGCACATAGTCGCTCGGACCGACGTGGATGTTCTCGTCCGCCAAGCGCTGGGCCATGACCGACTGCACCGCCTCGGTCTTGGAGATCTTCTTCGACATCAAGCGGCCGCGATCCATCATGTTGAGGAAGTCGGTATTGCCGCCGGTATTGAGCTGGTAGGTCCGGTCCATGCGGACGCCGCGCTGGCGCATGAGATTGGTCAGGGCGCGGTGGACAATGGTGGCCCCGAACTGGGCCTTGATGTCATCGCCGATGATCGGCAGGCCGTGGTCGCTGAAGCGCTGTTCCCACTCCGGATCGCTGGCGATGAACACCGGCATGCAGTTGACCACGCCGACGCCCGCCTCCAGCGCGCACTCCATGTAGAAACGGGTGGCGTCTTCCGATCCGACCGGAAGGAAATTGATCAGCACATCGGCGCCGCTGTCGCGCAGCGCTTCGACGATATCGGCCTTGGTTGGCTCGGGCGCGTCGGCTTTGACGAAGCTGCGGTCGGCGGGCATCGCGCTCATGTGGTCGGCCATGCCATCGAGCACCGCGCCCATGCGCACCTTGATCCCGCTGGGCGGCACTTCGGAGAACACCGCCGTGCAGTTGGGCTTGGCGAAAATGGCCTTGGCGAGGTCGGCGCCGACTTTGCGCTCGTCGATGTCGAAGGCCAGCACGAACTCGACGTCGCTCGGCTCGTACCCGCCCAGATTCCAATGCATCAGGCCGGCGCTGTTGTCGTTCGCGGCCCGGTAAAAGGCCACGCCCTGAACCAACGAACTCGCGCAATTGCCGACGCCGACAATTGCCACGCGAATCTTTGCCATGCCTGATTCCCTCTGGAATGTGCTTGTACGGTTGGGCGCCGCCCCAGTAGCGATTCACGCTATCGTTTGGCGCTCATTGTCACAAGACTGCCATATACGAGCGGCTCGTGGAGACCAAAGCCCAGCCTATGTCAATCGCCGCCACCCAGATGCCGGCCACATCCCCGATTCCAGGGCGGCCGCGGGAAATCGAGGCCGTCAGCAACACCTATCTGGTCCACCCCGTGGCGCGATGGCTGGTCGACCGGCTTGTCGAGACGACGGTGACGCCCAACCAAGTGTCGGTGGCCAGCGTCGCCGCGTCCGCCGCCGCGGCGACCTGCTATGTTGGCCTGGCCTGGCCATGGGCGGCCTTCGTCGGCCTGGCCTTCCAGTTCGCCTGGCATGTCCTCGACGGCGCGGATGGCGACCTGGCCCGGCGCACCGGACGCGCCTCGCCACGAGGGGAGCTGATCGATGGCGTGTGCGACCACCTTAGCCAGGCGTTGATCTACATCGCCTTCGCCCTGGTCTTACAGAGCCGCCTGGGCCCCTGGGCGTGGGCCGCGGCGGCCGCCGCGGGCGCCTCGCATTTCGTCCAGGCCAACGCCTATGAGACCGGGCGCAAGTCCTATCGCCACTTCGTCTATGGCGCGCCATGGATGCGCCAGACCGGCGCGGGCGTGGGCGGGCTGGGCGCCTGGCTCTCTGCGCTCTATCTCGCCGTCTCGACCCTTTCCGATCCCGGAGAAGCAGAGGCCCAGCAGGCGATGGACGCCGCCTACGCCGCCGGCAAGGCGCAGAGCGCGCGGACGCTCTACCGCAAGCGCTTCGTCTCTCTGGTCAAGGCCAGCGGCGTTTTGGACTCCAACACCCGGACCGTGGCGGCTTTCCTGGCCATCCTGGCTGGGCGGCCGCTGTGGTTCTTCGTCTTCGAATTCACCGTCCTGAACCTGGCCTTGGCCGTCATCGCGGCGACGCGCCTGCGGGCCAATCGCGATTTTTCAGCGCGCCTTCGGGCTCTGCCGTAAGGCGCCAAGTTAGGCGGCGGCGGCTCCGAACTGCAGGCGGGCTAGACGCGCATAAAGGCCGCCGCGGGCCATGAGTTCGGCGTGGCGGCCGACCTCCACCACCCTTCCGGCCTCCATCACCACGATACGGTCGGCCTCGAGCACCGTGGCCAGGCGGTGAGCAATGACCAGGGTCGTGCGCCCGGCCATGGCCTCGTGCAGGGCGCTCTGGACCAGACGTTCGCTCTCGGCGTCGAGGGCGCTTGTGGCTTCGTCCAGGAGCAGGATCGGGGCTCGCCGCACCAACGCTCGAGCGATGGCGATGCGCTGCCGCTGGCCGCCGGAAAGCAGCTTGGCGCGCTCGCCCATGAGGGTGTCGAAGCCATGCGGCAGGCGCGAGAGGAAGCCCTCGGCCTGGGCGGCGCGGGCGGCGGCGCGGACCTCGGCCTCGCCTGCGCCGCGGCGACCGAATGCGATATTGTCGGCCGCCGAGGATGAGAACAGCGGCGCGTCCTGGGCCACGAAGGCCACGCGCGACCTGACCGCCTTGGGGTCGGCCGACCGCAGATCGACGCCATCGATGCGCACGGCGCCGCTCGCCGGATCATAGAAGCGCAACAGCAGGCGGAAGACCGTGCTCTTGCCGGCCCCGGATGGGCCGACCAGCGCCACCCGCTCGCCCGGCCGTATGTCCAGCGAGAAGTTGTCCAGCGCCGCAATCTCGCGCCGCGGGTAGGTGAAGGTCACGGCCTCGAAGCGGATCTCGCCCCTGGCCGGCGTGGGCAGGGCCGTTGGCCGCGCCGGGGCGGTGATGGCCGGCGTCGTCTCCAGCATGTCCACGATCCTCTGCGTCGCGCCGGACGCTTTCTGAATCTGGCCCCAGACTTCGGAAAGATCGCGCAGGCCGGTCGCCGCGACCATGGCCAGGATCAGCAGCTGCAGCAGGTTTCCGCCGGTCATCGTCTTGTTGACGATCACCGCCAGAGCGCATTGGTACAGCAAGGTCAGCATGCCGGCGAAGATCAGGGCGATCATCAGGCTCGACATCAGGCCGCTGACCCGAAGCTGGGCGCGCGAAGCCTTGAAGGCGCGCTCGATAGCGGCGTCGAACCGACCCGCGACGGTCTCCTCCTGGCCGAACGCCTGGACGGTGTCGATGGCTTCGAGGCCCTCGCCCGCGTGACCGACGGCTTCGGCGAAACGGTCCTGGGCGTGGATCGACAGGGTCTGGATCCGCCGGCCGACCAAGAACAATGGCGTCAGCAGGAGCGGGATCAGCACCAGGATGAGGCCGGTGATGTTGGGACTGACCAGCACCATCAGGATCAGCGCTCCGGTCACGGTCAGCAGATTACGCAGGGCCCCAGGCAGAATGATCCCGACGGTGGTCTCGACGATGGTCATGTCGGTGGTCAGGCGGGACAACACCTCGCCGGTCTTGAGTTCGAGGAAGCGCGACAGGTCCAGGCTGAGCACGTGGCGGAACACCTGTTGGCGCAGGTCGGCGATGATCCGCTCGCCGAGCTTGTAGGTGAAGTAAAGGCGGAGGCCGGTGGTCAGGGCGAGCGCCCCGGCCGTGGCGCCCAGCCACAGGAACACCTGGTGCAAGCTGGCGCGGCTCTGCAGGGCGAATCCCTGGTCGAGCACGGTGCGCGCCCCGCCGGTCAGCGCCAGCAGGGCGGCCGTCGACAGCAGCAGGAATGTCAGGCCGGCGGTCGCGTCCGGCCAGTGACGGATCAGCAAGGGCCACAGCCGGGCCAGGGGGCGAAGGTCGCGGCTCTTGTCCCGGCGCCAGACGTCGGCGCCGATCGCCTGCTTCACGGCTTCGCCGAAGCCGGGCGGCGCGGCGACGGTGAGCGAGCGCTCGCCGGGCTGCGGCATGTTCACCTCATTTCCAACGCCGCTCGACGCACGGCGCCGTTATCGACTATCAGACCCGGGGGCAATGTCGATAATGATGCGTTGACGCCTCCCGTGCCATGGTCTTGGCGCGGTCATCCTTGCGCGAACCAATTTTGAGTGGACGATCCGACTTGATCCCGACGCCTACCGCGCCCGAACTGGTGACCCGGCCGGGCGACTTCGCCACCCTGAGCGAAGCCCTGGACCACGCCGCGCTCGGCCCCACCGGCGTCAATCTGCATTCGCCGCGCGGCGAACTAATCGAGGTTCTCCCCTACGCGCAATTGCGCGCCGAAGCCGTCGGCCTGGCTGGCCGTCTGCTCGCCGCCGGTCTTCGCCCGGGCGATCGGGTGGCCCTGGCGGCTGAGAGCAGCAGTGAGTTCCTCCGGGCCTTCTTCGCCTGCCAGTACGCCGGCCTGGTCCCGGCGCCGACGCCCCTGCCGGCCCCGTTCGGCGGCAAGGACGCCTATGTCGACCACATCCGCCGGATGCTGCTCTCGGCCAAGGTGCGGGCGGCGTTCGCCCCGGCCGAACTGGCTGCGTGGTTCGCGGAGGCGGCCGAGGGTCTGGACCTGGCCGTGGCCGGATCCCTCTCCGACCTGCCGACCGCCACCGCCGGCCTGCCAGCGCCGGACCCTAGCGGCTTATGCTACCTACAGTATTCGTCTGGCAGCACCCGTTTCCCGGTCGGGGTGGCGGTCTCGCAGAGCGCGTTGATGGCCAATATCGCCGCCATCGGCGGGCCTGACGGCCTCGCCGTGAGCGCCAGGGACCGGGCGGTCTCGTGGTTGCCGCTGTACCACGACATGGGCCTGGTCGGCATGTTGCTGACCGGCATGGCGTTCCAGGTTTCCATCGACCTGCTGCCCACCAGCGCCTTCGTCCGGCGCCCCGGGCTATGGCTTGAATTGATATCCAAACGTCGCGGAAGCATCTCTTACGCGCCCACGTTTGGCTACGATCTCGCCACGCGAAGAGCCGCCAACCATGCGCCGGAGGGGCTTGATCTGTCGTCCTGGCGGATCGCCGGAGTCGGCGGCGACATGATCCGGCCGGGGCCGCTGCGGGCCTTCGCCGACACCTTTGCGACGGCCGGCTTCGACCCGGCCGCGTTCGTGGCCAGCTACGGCATGGCCGAAGCCACCCTGGCGCTGACCCTCAGCCCCACCGGCCAGGGCTTGCGGACCGACATTGCCGACCTCGCCAAGTTGGAATCCCAGGACGTGGCGAGCCCGGTCCGGGCCGGCGGCCGCGGTCGCGAGTTCGCCTTGTGCGGCAAGGTCCTGACCGGGCACCGGCTGGAGGTCAGAGGCCCCAACGGCAAGGCGCTCGGCGAGCGCCGGGTCGGCCGCATCTTCGTCGCCGGCCCCAGCCTGATGAAAGCCTACTACGGGGCCCCGGAGGAGACTCGAAAGGTCCTCGCCGAGGACGGCTGGTTGGACACCGGCGACCTCGGCTATCGCCTGGGTGATGAGATCGTCATCACCGGACGGGTCAAAGACCTGATCATCGTCCACGGCCGCAACGTGTGGCCGCAGGACCTGGAGTGGACGGCGGAGCGTCAGGTCGAGGGGCTGCGCAGCGGCGATGTGGCCGCCTTCCAGGTCACCGGAGGCGAACAGGACAAGGTGGTGGCGCTGGTGCAGTGCCGCACCCGCGAGCCGGGCAAAAGGTCCGAACTGCGCGACTGCGTCGCTTCCACCTTGCGCGTGGCCCATGGCATCGAGGTCGAGGTGGTGCTGACCCCGCCGCACAGCCTGCCGCAGACCTCGTCCGGCAAGCTCAGCCGTTCGCGCGCCCGGGCCCTCTATCTGGCCGGCGCGTTCCAGGACACCGCCCAGGCCGTCACCGCCTGACTATGGCCGGCGAGCGCGTCGCGGCCCTGACCGGGGCGAGCGGCTTTCTCGGCGCCCGCCTCGCCAGGGCCATGCGCGCGGCGGGCTGGCGTATCCGCGTGCTCGTCCGCCGGCCGGCCGACGCCGAGGCCATGACCATCGCCGGCTTGGAAACCGTCCTCGGCGATCTTGCGGACCTGGCGGCGCTCAAGCGCCTGACCGAAGACGTCGCGGTCACGATTAACTGCGCCGGCTTGATCAAGGCCGCGGGGCGCGAGGCCTTCATGGCCGTCAACCGCGACGGCGCGGCGCGGCTGGCCCAGGTCGCGCCCGGGCGGGTGATCCTGGTCTCCAGCCTGGCGGCGCGGTCACCCGAGCTCTCCGACTATGCAGCCAGCAAGCGCGCCGGCGAGGAGACGTCGCGGGCGGCCGCGGGCGAGCGGCTGGCCGTTGTCCGCCCGCCGGTCATCTATGGGCCGGGCGATCGCGAGACCTTGGCCCTGTTCCGCCTCGCCGCGCGTTCGCCCTTGGCGCCAATCCCGGCCGGAGGCGCCCTGGCCATCGCCCATGCCGATGACGTGGCCGCGGCGATCGTCGATCTGGCGCAGCGGCCGAACCTGAACGGAGTCTATGCAGTCGGCGGCGCACGCCCGGCCGGTTATGCCTGGCCGGAGATCATGCGCGCCGCCTGGGCCGCCGTCGGCCGGACCCCGCGGCTGACCCCGGTTCCCGCCTGGGCGGTGAGCCTCGCCGCCGGCGCCTCCGAGGTCGCCGGCTTTTTGACCCGCACCGTGCCGATCTTCACCCGCGGCAAAGCCCGCGAAATGCTGCACCTCGATTGGGCGGTGCGCCCCGACGAACTGGCCCCGGGGGCCCCGGAGGCGCGATTTACTCTCGATGAAGGTTTCGCCGACACCATCGCCTGGTATCGGGCCGCCGGCTGGTTGCCGGGCGCCACCAGATTGAGCGTCGGGACCGGTTGACCAGCTCTTA
>DASXMK010000419.1:0-5817 GCA_036495705.1 Caulobacteraceae bacterium
ATCCGATCGTTGCGCAGATCGATACCCTGGTCTTTGCGGAATTCGTCGGCCAGGTAGTCGATCACTCGCTGGTCGAAATCCTCACCACCGAGAAAGGTGTCGCCATTGGTCGCCTTGACCTCGAACACGCCGTCGCCGATCTCGAGGATCGAGACGTCGAAGGTGCCGCCGCCGAGGTCATAGACGGCGATCTTCTTGCCCTCGTTCTTTTCCAGGCCATAGGCCAGCGCCGCGGCCGTTGGTTCGTTGATGATGCGCAGAACCTCGAGACCGGCGATCTTGCCGGCGTCCTTGGTGGCTTGGCGCTGGGCGTCGTTGAAATAGGCCGGCACGGTGATCACCGCCTTTTCGACCTTCTCGCCCAGATGGGTTTCGGCGGCCTCCTTCATCTTCTGCAGGATGAAGGCTGAGATCTGGGCCGGGGAGTAATCCTTGCCATGGGCGCGCACCCAGGCATCGCCCGTCGGGCCCTTGACGATCTCATAGGGCACCATGCCCTTATCCTTCTCGACCATGGGGTCGGCGAAGTTGCGCCCGATCAGGCGCTTGATGGCGAAAAACGTATTCTCGGGATTGGTCACCGCCTGTCGCTTGGCCGGCTGGCCAACCAGACGTTCGCCGTCATCGAGGATGGCCACTACGGAGGGCGTGGTGCGCACACCCTCGGCGTTCTCGATCACCTTCGGCGTCTTGCCGTCCATAATCGCCACGCACGAATTGGTCGTGCCAAGGTCGATACCAATGATTTTGCTCATGAATGCGTCATCTCGCTCTATTGCGGCAAGCGGGGCGCCAGGAACTCCGAAATTGAAGCTTCCCTATGCGACCACTCCCAGATTAGCGTTTAGCGACCAGGGTTTCAGGCCCCGTATAGGCTGCCCTCGCCCTGGAACAATTGGAGCCGACGCCGCTCTCTATAGAACGTCCGGCCTCGCCGTCGCATATGGGAAAGACGGCGGCGGTCGCAAGGGCGCCGGTGGCCCGCCCTGGCCGGCCTGGAGAAGACCTGTGTGACTCCCCGCGGATTCCATCTTTACCCGGCTTTCTTCGACCCCAAGGCGCAGGCTGCGTTGGTGTCTGAAGTGTTGGCGGCCGCCGGCGTGGCGCCCTTCTACCGGCCGGTCACGCCTGGGGGCCAGCCCATGAGTGTGGAGATGACCAATCTTGGCCCGCTCGGCTGGGTCACCGACCGCGGCGGCTATCGCTATGCCTCCCGACATCCGAAGACCGGAATGCCGTGGCCGCCCATTCCCGCCGCGCTTCTCAGCCTGTGGTCGTTCCTCACCGATGGCGGCCCGCCGCCGGACGCGTGCCTCGTCAACCTCTACCGATCGGGGGCGCGCATGGGACTGCACCAAGACCGCGACGAGCGGGATTTCTCCCACCCGGTTCTGTCTGTCTCGTTGGGGGATACGGCGGTGTTCCGGATCGGCTCGGACAGCCGGCGCGGGCCTACGGCCTCTCTGCGCCTGGCCTCCGGCGATGTCTGCATATTGGCCGGGAAGGCGCGCCTGGCCTTTCATGGGGTTGACCGGATCGTCGCCGGCAGCTCGACCCTGGTCCCGGGCGGAGGCCGGATCAATCTTACCCTGCGCCGCGCCGCCTGACCGTGGTTAGCGGCCTCATAAAATCAGCACCAGCGGAGCCAAAGGACATGACCTTGATCACCTGCCCGGAGGGCGTCGAGCCCGGCCATTTCAACCTCTCCAGGCGCGCCGCCGCAGGCATGTTTTTCCTGGGCTACGCCGCCGCCGCGCTTTCCGCTCAGGCCGAGCCGATCCACACCGATGAAGCGGGCCTGGCGATCGACACCGTGACCCTGCCGGCCCCGGGCTTTGCATTGCCGGCCTATCTCGCCCGGCCCAAGGCGCGCGGGCGTTTCCCGGCCGTGATCGTGGTCAGCGAGGTGTTCGGCATCCACGACTACATCAAGGACGTCTGCCGGCGGCTGGCCAAGCTGGGCTATGTGGCCCTGGCCCCGGCCTTCTTCGTGCGCGTGGCCGACCCGGCGCCGCTCGCCGACATGCAGGCGGTGATGAAGATCGTGGCGCAGGCCTCAGATCAGCAGGTCATGGGCGATGTCGGGGCGGCGATTCAATTCCTGCAGGCGGCGCCGTATGTCGAAGCCGGCAGGATGGCGATCACCGGTTTCTGCTGGGGCGGCGGGACGACCTGGCTGGCCTGCGAGCAGTTCCCGCAGCTTCGGGCCGGCGTCGCTTGGTACGGGCGCATGGCCCCACCCCCGGGCGCCTCGCCCAATCCAAACCGGCTGTGGCCGATCGAGAGGGTGAGCCACCTGACCGCGCCGGTGCTTGGCCTCTACGGCGGCAAGGACGCCCTGGCGGCACAGGTCCCGGCCATGCGCCAGGCTCTGGCGGCGGCGGGCAAGACGGACAGCCAGATCATAGTCTATCCCGACGCCGGCCACGGTTTTCACGCCGATTATCGCGCCAGTTACAACGCCGCCGACGCCACCGATGGCTGGGCCCGCATGCTGGCCCACTTCAAACGCCACGGCGCGGGGCCGAAGTCCTTCAGCCGGTCCTAGACGCGCCTTCAGCCACGCAGCTTGCGCATCAGGATCTCGAGGTCCTGAGCCAACTGCGGGTCGACCGGACGCAGGGCCTCGATGCGGCGCACGGCGTGAAGCACGGTTGTGTGGTCGCGGCCGCCGAACCGACGGCCGATATCCGGCAGCGAGCGGGTGGTGAGTTGCTTGGCCAGCCACATAGCCGCCTGGCGCGGCCGTGCCAGCGCCCGCGTGCGGCGTTCGCAAAGCAGGTCCGACTGCTTGAGCTGGAAATGTTCAGCCGTGGCCTTCTGGATGTCGTCGACGGTCACGCGCCGCTCGCCCCCGCGCAAGTGCGGACGGAGCAGACGATGGACCTCGTCAAGGGTGAGGGCGCTTACCGCCGAGCCGCCCCGCGCCACCAGGGTGTTCAGCGCCCCTTCCAGCTCGCGGACACTCTCGGTGAAACGATCGGCCAGGAAGTCCAGCACCTCGGCCTTGAGGCCGCCGGTGAACCCGTACTCGCGCCGCAGCATTTCCAGCTTGCGCTCGAGGATGCCGACCCGCAGCCCCCGGTCAGCGGGCTCAATGCCGCACACCAGGCCGGCCGACAGATGCGAACGCAGATGGGCGTCGAACTCGGTCAGGGCGGCCGGCGGCCGATCGGCGGAGAACACGACCCTGCGCCCATCCTCCATCAGCGCGGCCAACGAGTGGAAAAGCTCCTCCTGCGTGGAGTGCTTGCCACCGATGAAATGGACGTCGTCGACAATGAGCAGATCAGCGCTGCGCAACTCGTCCTTGAAGGGGCCGATGCGCCGCTCCATGGCCGCGCGCACGAAGCCGCTCAGGAAGCGCTCGGCGGTCAGATAGACGACCTTGCGATCGGGCGCCGCCGCGGCAGCCTCGCGCGCCATGGCGCACAGCAGGTGGGTCTTGCCGAAGCCGTATGGCCCGTGCACCAGAACCGGATTGAAGTGGCCATCGGCCCAAGAAGCCACGCGGCGCGTCACCGCGCAGGCGAATTCATTGGCCGATCCGACAACAAAATTGTCGAAGGTGAAACGATCGCGGTGCGGGCGCGGGCCGGCATCGGTCGTGGCGCAGGAGGCGAGGCCCTCCTCTGCGGCCGGGACTTCGCTCGCCTGACCATGGGCTGCGTAGCCGGAAGCGGCGTCGAATTCGGCCTGTGACCTCAGTTTCAGCGCCCGACCATCCGGATCGTTCTGCGCCCACAGCTCTTCGATGCGCCGCCAGGCATAGCGCCGGACCCAGTCCCGGGCGAGGCCAGTGGCCGTCACCAGATACAGCCCGCCATCGGGGGCGGACCGCAGGGCCGCACGCGCCAGCCAGGAGCTGAAGACGTCCTCGCCGAGCTCCGACTTCAGGGTTCCGCTAGCCTTGGCCCAGACGGCCGGAGCCGGAAGGGTTGTGTGCGCCAATGCCAGATTACTCGCCGCCATGATGCCCCGCTTCCCCCTCTCACCCGCCCGGATTCCGGGCACAGGAAGGCATTCGGCGCTCGCACGCCGCCCCGCCCAACTGCTATCAAACAAACGCCCCCGAACGCCGGGGCAGGTTACCGCCGCCGCCGCATTTTTCGTCCGTACAAGACCAAAAGTGCTGAGAGCTTCAGACTAGCTTGGCCCCTCGCGCCGTCAACGACGATTCGCCACAAAAATAGGCCGGAATCGGCGAAAAATCGGGTTGACATTCGGAAGGTCCCGACAAGCCAAGGAAATTCCGCCGATCACTTTTTTTGACTTTATTTCGGGCGCCAAAATGCCGCAGGCGCAAACGCCTCCGTGGCGCAAAATCGCCACCCGAATGAATTTTTTCCTGAGTCAAATCAGCGGCTTACAAAAAAGCCTAGAAAAATCAAGCGGCCGTCAGTTTCCTCAGTTGACGGTGTAGTCTCGAGACCTTTCTCGATCCCGTATTGGGATGAAACACACCCTTGCCAACCGCGCGCATGAGTTCCGATTGGGCGACCTCGAAAGCGGCCTTGGCGGCGCCCGCATCGCCGCTCGCCAACGCCTCGTCGAAGCGGCGCAAAAAGGTCCGCACCCGCGAGCGCCGGGCCGTATTGACCTCCGTGCGGCGTTCGATCTTGCGGATCGCCTTCTTGGCGCCGGGGTTGTTGGCCATGGGCTTTTATCGACCTTGCGGCTGACCCCTCGGACGGCGGGGAGAGCGGGGAAAATGGGAGGCGCGGATATAGTTGAGGGCGATCATCCGGTCAATGCGCTGAAGCGGTGGTGGAGCGGGGCGCGGCCCCGCTCTCCAGCCCCGGCCCGTCAACGTTGAAGCCACGCGCGCGCAACAGGGCCGGCACGCCGTCGGGACCAATCAAATGGGCCGTGCCCACAACCACGACGATCACCCCATTGCCGCCTTTCAGGCGGCGAGCCAGCACAGAGGCCCAGTGACGATTTCGATCGGTGATCAGGCGCCGGTACATGCCAGGCGAGGACTTGATCAGCGGCTCCAGCGCGTCCTTGCGCAAGGCGACGACATCCCCAGACAGCCAGGCGTTCACCACGCGCTGGAAGAGGGTTGGATCGTTGGCGATCTCGGTGATCGTCTCGTCCAGGGAAGCGAGCTGTTCGGCCATCGGCGCGGCGGCCAGAAAGTCGATCTGTTGACGCGCGGTCTCAAAGGCGCGCCGGGGAACTGAAACGGCCACGTGGTCGGAGATCTGCTGGTCGACCCCCTGGCCGGCCGCGCCGCCGGCCTGGGCGTCCTGGGCGAGGCTCAAGGTCACCTCCGCCAGCCATGGCCGCATGGTGGCGAGCAGGGCCGGAGGCACGGCAACCTGGGCGCACGCCGCGCGCAAACGGTCAGCGTCGGCCGGGCTCAGGGTCCCGAACAGGTCCCCGCCCTTGGCCAGCAACCCCTTGTCCATCGCCAGTTTCTGGGCGGCGATGGCGGTCGCGGCGTCGATCGGCAATTCGAACCAGATCTCCTTCGCCGAAGCCAAGGCCTGGGTGAGGGCCGGCGGCCGCCAGTCCAGGCCAGGCGGCAGCAGATGCACCGAGCCGAACAGGACCACGGTGGCGTGGGGTCCGCGCACGGTCCACAGCGCCGGTTGAGCCAGGACCGGGCGGCCCGTCAGCAGCAGCACGGCCCAGGTCAGAATGAGCGCCGCGCGCCGCCTCATCTTTGGCACACCGGGCAATAGAAGGTGGATCGTCCGCTCTGGACGACGCGCCGGATCACGCCCCGACAGCCCGCCGCGGGGCATGGCTCATGTTCGCGGTCGTAGACAGCGAAGCTATGCTGGAAATAGCCTAGCGCCCCGTCCGCGG
>DASXMK010000420.1:0-1967 GCA_036495705.1 Caulobacteraceae bacterium
CTTCCTCTTCCACACGGTCAGATACTTCCCGTTGTCGATGGCGCCTCCCGCGTCGCCCTTCAGCTTCGATTGGTACACGCCGGTTGTGTAGCCAAGGTCCCCCGAGTGCGCGACGCCGACCGCGTTTGCACGCCAAGTGAGTTCGCCGGCGGAAAAATCATCCCGGATCGCTTTTGCGATGGCCTTCTTACCAAGTACGACTGGGGCGTTCGGCCAAAGTAAAGACGCTTGGTCGTCACAGGCCGCGACCGATTTCACCAGATCCTTGGCCGAATAGACCGCCTCCCAAGCCTTATCCGCAGCTAGTAGAGCCCGTTCCGCTCCACCTTCTGTCCGTTCCTGCTGGGCGGCTTGGGCAAGCGCGGAGTTGGCGGCAAGCGCAATAAACAATGCGATGCACATGCTGGCGCGCATATCATCCCCCTGATTGCTCATTCTCATCGGCGCGGCAGTCGCGGCCACGCCTTGGTCTGTTGGCTCAATATGCCACCTGTGTCGCGGTGTGGCCAGCGACGGGCTTTAGCGGTGAACCCGGCTCAAAATTGGCTAGCGCAACTGTCCGCTTTGGGTCGAGAGCGGTCGTTCGCCCCTATCCGAGAAGTGGACATTCGGGCCTCGCCGCCGGTCGCGCGTAGCCTTTTCAAATGCAGCGTCGATCGATCGCCGGGACAAACGGTCGGCGATGACGGCGGAAAAAGCCTGGTTTCTCTCTTTGGCTGCCGCGCCTCGGTTTCGCGGTCGCGAGGAAGAGCGGGGTTGGGAGATCAACCCGGTTCGGCCGCCGCCTTCCAGTGGAAGCCGGTGAACGGGGTCAGGTGGTCGGCTCCGGTTTCGATGTCGCGCAGCCAGGCGCGGCCAGCCTCAAGGCTCATGATCCGATAGATCGGCAGGCCGCCGGCGGCGGCCGAAACGATGTCGCCGGCGCGCACGCCCCGGGCGGCTTCGCCGACAAGCAATTCCCAATCGATGTGACGCGCTTGATCCGACATCTGCGGCTCTCGCAAACGGGCCGCGGCATGCAGCCCAAGCGCGCACTCTGGCGCCGAGATGCTGAAGAAGTTCTGAAGCCGACGGTCAGGATCCGTTCATGCGCCGCCGGATCAAACCACCCTGACCATGCGCTTGCCGACATTGTCGCCGGCCAGCAGGCCGATGAGCGCCTGGGGCAGGCTTTCCAGACCGTCCATGACGTCCTCGCGCACCTTGAGCTGGCCCGACTTCACCCAGCCCTGAAGCTCGGCCAGGGCCGCCTCGCGCTGGCCGTAGAAATCCATGACCACGAAGCCGGTGAGGGTCAGGCGCTTGGTGACGATGAGGCCCGGCACCCCGCGCGGACCATGCGGCGGGGCGGCGCCGTCGTATTGCGAGACCGCGCCGCAGCAGGCGATGCGGCCGTGGGTGTTGATGTTGAACAGGCAGGCTTCCAGGATATCGCCGCCGACATTGTCGAAATAGACGTCGAAGCCGTCCGGGCAGGCGGCGCGCAGCGCCCGGCGGGTGTCGCCGGCCTTGTAGTCGACCGCGGCGTCGAACCCGAGTTCGCTCTGCAGCAGGGCGCATTTGGCCGCCCCGCCGGCGATCCCGACCACGCGGCAGCCCTTGATCTTAGCGATCTGGCCGACGATCGAGCCCACCGAGCCGGCCGCGGCCGAGACCACCACCGTCTCGCCGGCCTTGGGGCGCCCGCATTCGATGAGGCCGAAATAGGCCGTGAGCCCGGCGACGCCGAAAACGCTCAACAGGTGCGTGAGCGGCTCCACGCGCGGCAGGGCGATAAGTCCGCGGGCCGGGACCGCGGCCCACTCCTGCCAGCCGGTGTCGGCGAACACCAGGTCGCCGGGCGTGAGGTGCGTGGCGCGGCTCTCGACCACCTCGGCCAGGGCTCCGCCAGCCATCACCTGTCCGGCCTCCAGGGCCGAGCGGTAGGTCGCCCCCTGCATCCACGCCCGGTTGGCGGCGTCGAGGGA
>DASXMK010000421.1:0-10098 GCA_036495705.1 Caulobacteraceae bacterium
CGCTCAGCTCCTCCCGCGTGGCGGTTCCGTCGCGGGCGCGCTCGGCCAGGCGCGCCAGTTCAGCGGCGCTGTTCCAGATGTCGCGCGCCTCGGCGTGCTTGACCACCGGCACGACCAAGCCGGCGGGCGTCTGGGTGGCGATGCCGATATGGACGCCGGCGTGCTGGCGGATGATGCCGGCGTCGTCGTCGAACAACGCGTTGAGGCCGGGCTGTTCGGCCACCGCCTTGACCATCGCCCGCATCAGGAACGGCAGCAGGGTGAGCTTGGCCTGGTCAGGTCGCGCCCTGCGGTTGAGAACGGCGCGCAGGTCCTCGAGCGGGGTGACGTTCACTTCCTCGACGATGGTGATGTGCGGGATGCGGGCCTTGGCCAGCGCCATCTTCTCGGCGATCCGTCGGCGCAGGCCGACCACCTTGACCTCGGTGATCTCGGTCCGCTGAACCAGGCCCGGCGCCAGGACCGCGCCCGCTGTGCCCTGGCTGATGAAAGCCTGCAAATCCTCGCGGGTGATGCGACCACCGGGCCCAGAGCCGCCCACCTGGCGCAGATCGACCCCGGCTTCGCGCGCCGCCAGGCGGACAGCCGGCGAGGCGATCGGCTTGGCCCCGAAGATCGGCCGGGGCTGACTTGACCGAACGGCGCCCGGTTCCCGCTTCGGCGCCGGCGGTGAGACAGGGGCCGCCGCCACTGGCTCTGGCGGCGGCGGCGGCGAAGGTTTGGGCTCCGCCTGAGCTTTTTTCTTGGGTTCGGACGCGACCGCGGCCCCCTCACCCCCGACCTTGAGGCGCACCAGCGCCGAGCCGATGGCGACGGTGTCGCCGACCTCGCCGCCGACCCAGGTGACCTCGCCGGCAACCGGAGATGGGATCTCCACCGTCGCCTTGTCGGTCATGACGTCGGCCAGCAGGTCATCCTCGCGGACGAGGTCGCCGACCTTGACGTGCCACTCGACCAGTTCGGCCTCGGCCACGCCCTCGCCGACGTCGGGCAGTTTGACCACATGCTCGGCCATCACCGCGCCTCCACCAGTTCGCGCAGCGCGGCGCCGACGCGGGCCGGGCCCGGGAAATAGGCCCACTCCTGGGCGTGCGGATAGGGCGTGTCCCAGCCGGCGATGCGCACGATCGGCGCCTCGAGCTGGTAGAAACAGCTCTCCTGCACCACCGCGGCCAGCTCGGCCCCAAAGCCCGAGGTCAGGGTCGCCTCGTGCAGCACCATGCAGCGCCCGGTCTTGCGGACCGAGGCGGCGATGGCCTCGAGGTCCAGCGGAATCAGGGTGCGCAGATCGATCACTTCGGCGTCGATGCCGGTCTCCTCCGCCGCCGCCTGGGCGACATGAACCATGGTGCCATAGGTGATGATGGTGACCGCGCTCCCTTCACGGCGAACGGCGGCCTCGCCCAGCGGCGTCACGAAATGACCTTCGGGGACCTCGCCCAGTTCATGCTTCGACCACGGGGTTACGGGCCGGTCGTAGTGACCGTCGAACGGACCGTTGTAGAGGCGCTTGGGCTCAAGGAATACGACCGGGTCCGGGCATTCGATGGCCGCGATCAGCAGGCCCTTGGCGTCGACCGGATTGGAGGGCAGGACAGTCTTCAGACCGGCGACGTGGGTGAACAGGGCTTCAGGGCTCTGGCTGTGGGTCTCACCGCCGAAAATGCCGCCGCCGGTGGGCATGCGGATGACCATCGGGCAGGTGAAATCCCCCGCCGAGCGATGGCGCAGCCGCGCCGCCTCCGACACGATCTGGTCGTAGGCGGGATACATGTAGTCGGCGAACTGGATCTCGACGCACGGCTTGAGGCCGTAGGCGGCCATGCCGATGGCCGACCCGACGATGCCGAGCTCGTTGATCGGGGTGTCGAAGCAGCGGCTGGCGCCGTATTTCTGCTGCAGGCCTTGGGTGCAGCGAAACACCCCGCCGAAGAAGCCGACGTCCTCGCCGAACACGACCACGTTCTCATCGCGGTCCATGGCGACGTCCATGGCGCTGCGGATGGCTTCGATCATCGACATGCGGGCCATGGTTCAGACCCCGATCTGTTGCCGCTGGCGGCGCAGATGCGGCGGCGGTTCGGCGTAGACGTCCTCGAACATGTCCCGCGACGAGGGCTTGCCGCCCGCATGCAGGGTGCCGAACCGCTCGGCTTCTTTCTGGGCCGCCACCACTTCGGCGTTGATCTCGCTTTCGGCCTGGATATGGCGCGCCTCGGACCAGGCCCCGATGGCGATCAAATGGGCCTTGAGCCGCACGATCGGATCGCCCAGCGGCCAGCCTTCGGACTCGTGCTTGGGCCGATAGGCGGAGGGATCATCCGAGGTCGAGTGCGCGCCGGCGCGATAGGTGACGTATTCGACCAGAGTGGGGCCGAGATTGCTCCGGGCCCGCTCGATCGCCCACTGCGCGACGGCGAAGGTGGCCAGGTAGTCGTTGCCATCCACGCGCAGGGCGGGGATGCCAAAACCCAGCCCCCGGGCGGCGAAGGTTCCCGACCCGCCGCGCGCGATCCCCTGAAAGGTGGAGATGGCCCACTGGTTGTTGACCACGTTGAGCACCACGGGGGCCTTGTAGGTCGAGGCGAACACCAGGGCGGCGTGGAAATCGGACTCCGCCGTCGCGCCATCGCCGACCCAGCCGGCGGCGATCTTGCTGTCGCCCTTGATGGCCGAGGCCATGGCCCAGCCGACGGCCTGGATGAACTGGGTGGTGAGATTGCCCGAGACCGAGAAGAAGCCGTTGGCCTTGGACGAATACAGGACCGGCAACTGGCGGCCCTTGAGCGGGTCTTTCTCGTTCGAATAGATCTGGCACATCATATCGACAAGCGGATAGCCGCCGGCGATCAGCAGCCCGGCCTGTCGATAGGTGGGGAAGTTCATGTCGCCGGGCGATAGCGCCACGCGGAAGGCGCAACTGACCGCCTCCTCGCCGGTGTGCTGCATGTAGAACGAGGTCTTGCCCTGGCGCTGGGCCATCTGCATGCGGGCGTCGAAGGCGCGCAGGGTCATCATGTGGCGCAGGCCGGTGATCAGCGCCTCCTGGTCCAGCGACGGCGCCCACGGGCCCACCGCCTCGCCCTGGCGGTTGAGAACGCGAATGATCGAAAAGGCGTGGTCGCGGATGTCCTTGGGATCGACATCGACCGGCGGGCGCGCGACCGAACCGGCTTCTGGGATCACGACATTGGAGAAATCCGGCTTGCCCCCCGGGCGGCTGGCGGGTTCGGGAACCTGGAAGCGCAGGCGAGCGGTCATCCTGCGCCTCCTGTGCCTACCCGGAGGGCATATTTGCCGCCGGCGGCTTTCCTGAAGCAAGGCATGGCAATTTCCTTCCCTTGGGCGCTGGCCCTGCAGCCTGCAATGATATATGGGGCGGGCGAGAAAGCTTGCTAAAGTCCTTCCGTTTATGATCAGAAATCAAGCATGAACGGGGCCGAAAACAAAAGATGGGGGGTATAATCTTGTCCGATCGACTTGACTCCGTGGATGCCCGAATTCTCGATCTCGTCCAGCATGACGCCGGGCTCTCGGTGGCCGAGATCGCCGAACGGGTCGGCCTGTCTTCCAGCCCCTGCTGGCGACGCATCAAACGGCTGGAGGAAGAGGGTGTCATCCAGCGCCGGGTGACGGTGCTGGATCGCGAAAAACTGGGCCTGGATTTCGAGGTCTATTGCACGGTCAAGCTGTCCCTGCCGACCCAGCAGAACCTCGAGATTTTCGAACAGGCGGTGAGGCGCTGGGCCGAGGTCGTGCAATGCGCCACCGTGACAGGGGCGGCGGATTATGAACTGCGCATCGTCACCCGCGACATGCACGCCTTCGACAATTTCCTGCGCGACAAGATCCTCGCCCTAGGCGTGGTCTCCAATATCGAAAGCCGGATCGTCATCCGGGCGGTGAAGAACTCCACGGCGATTCCCCTGGGACTGGTCAGCGCCTATGTTGGCTCCCGCCCGTAGAGGAGACGACGGCCATGATCGAACTGGTGATCCCGGCCAGGCGTCATAGCCTGGGCGCCTTCGAGGTTGGGCGGGTGCTGCCCTATGCTCCACACCGCACGGTCGGGCCGTTCGTGTTCATCGACCACATGGGCCCCGTCGACATGCCCGTCGGCGTGACCCGCGACGCCGACGTCAGGCCGCATCCGCATATCGGCCTTTCCACCGTCACCTATCTGTTCGAGGGCGAGATCACTCATCGCGACAGCCTGGCCAGCGAGATCGCCATCCGTCCGGGCGAGGTCAATTGGATGACGGCAGGGCGCGGCATCACCCATTCGGAACGCTTTGACACCATCCGCAAGACCGGCGGCTCCGTGCACGGCATCCAGGCCTGGATCGCCCTGCCCGTCGAACTGGAGGAAACCGATCCGGCCTTCGCCCACCATGGGGCCGAGGATCTGCCGACCTACGAAGGGGGCGGGCTGTGGGCGCGGCTGGTGGCGGGCGAGGCGTTTGGGGTCAAGGCGGCCGTGAAGACCTCCTCGCCGATGTTCTATGTGCATTGGCGCCTGGATGCGGGCGCCAAGGCTCAGCTGCCGGCGGAGTACCCTGAACGCGCCGCCTTCGTAACCGAGGGAACGGTGGAGGTCGACGGACGGTCTTTCGGGGCCGGAGAGATGATCGTCTTCGAAGCCGGCCAGCCGGTGCTGTTCGAGGCGACCACCGCGGCGGTGGTCATGCTCCTGGGCGGAGAGAGCCTGGGCCCGCGGTTCATCGAGTGGAACTTCGTCTCGTCGTCAAAGGCGCGCATCGATGAGGCCAAGGCCGACTGGCGGGCCGGGCGCATGAAGCTGCCCGATCTCGATCACAACGAATTCATCCCGCTCCCCCCGGATCCCACGCCCCCGGCTAGAGCCTGATGCGTTTGCACGGAACAGACGCAAGCGTTGAATCAGGCTCTACACTTTTGAATCTAGAGCAAATTATCCCCGTTCAGCCGATTCCGTCTGAACGGGGTTTGCTCTAGCCCGCTGTCTTGAGGGCCTTGCGGGCCTGTTCCCAATATTGCGCCCCGGTGATCAGGGTGATGACCGCCGCCGCCCACAGCAGCAGATGGGCCCCGGCCGTGGCCGGACCCAGGACCGACGGATCGTTGGGCAGGGAGAACGCCGCCCAGCAGGCGACCAGCAGCTCGGCCCCCAGCGCGGTCAGCTGAAGCGTCGTCTTCCACTTGGCCAGCAGGGTCACCGGCAGGCTGACGCCCTTGCCGGCGGCGACTTCGCGCAGGGCGCTGACGGTGAACTCGCGGAACAGGATCAGGGCCGCGGGAATGGCCACCGCGGCGTTGGGGCCAAGGGTCAGCAGGCCAAGGATCGCACTACACACCAGCACCTTGTCGGCGATCGGGTCCAGGATCGCCCCCCACAGGCTGGTGGCCCCCAGGCGCCGGGCCAGCCAGCCGTCGAAGAAATCGGTGAGCGCGGCGATGACGAAGGCGATGAACGCCCAGCGCTCCAGACCGAATTGCGCGGCCGGGGTCAGCCGGTCGCTGAGCAGGGCGGCGCAGGCGAGGCCAAAGAAGGTGAACAGCGCCAGGGCCAGGCGCAGACCGGTGAGGAGGTTGGGGATTCGGCTCATATCGCGAGCCTAGGCCATGCCGGGTCCTGCCGCGAGAGGCTCAAATCGTTGAGCCCAGGCGCAAACTGTGGATGGTGAGCGCGGTGAAGCGCCTGGCGTCCATCCAGTATCTGCGCGCGATAGCGGTCGTGGGGGTCGCGCTGTTCCATGCCTTCCAGTGGCGGGGGGCCGGCTTCAACGTCGGTCGCGCGGGCGTCGACCTGTTCTTCGTGATCAGCGGCGTCATCATGTGGCGGATAACTGCTGAGCGCGAAGGACGGCCAGCAGCCTTCCTGTGGGCCCGCCTCACCCGCGTCGCCCCGCTCTACTGGCTGGTCACGCTCGCGATGGCCGCGGTCGCCGCCTTGTGGCCGGCGTTTCTGCCCAATGTCCATCCCGGGCTCAGCCACCTGCTGTTGTCGCTCGCCTTCGTGCCGCACCTGGATCCGAAGGGCCTGCCGTTCCCGCTCCTGCCCCCGGGTTGGACCCTGGACTATGAAGCCATCTTCTATCTGGTGTTCGCCGCCGCCCTCCTCGCGCCGCGCCGGCGCCAGGCGTGGATCGTCGTCGCCGCCCTGTTCTTCATCGTCGCCGCCGGCCTCATCCTCGACGACCCGGTCTATATCCTCGGGGCCAATCCGCTGTTGTGGGAGTTCGCCGCCGGCATCGCCGCCGCCATCCTGGCCGAGGCCGGGGTCGTTCCCGCCCGGCGCGGCGCCTGGGCTCTGATCGCCGTCGGGTTCGCCGGCCTGGCGGTTCCGGCCCTGCTGGGCCTGTTCAGCGAGCTCGCCCGACCGTTCATCTGGGGCCTGCCGGCGGCGGCCATCGTCTTCGGCGCGGTGGCGCTGGAGCGCGCGGTCGCGAGTCCGACCTGGGCCCCGCTCGCCCGCCTGGGCGATGCGTCCTATGCCGTCTACCTGGTTCACTTGCCGGTCCAGGCCGTCGTCGCCCACACCTTGGGGACGGCCAATTCCTGGCTGTTCGTGCCCGCCGCCCTGGCCGCCTCGATCGGCGCCGGCTTGGCCTGTCACCGGTGGGTCGAGACACCCCTCATCGCGTGGGCACGATCGGCGGCTTCGAGGCCGGCTGAGGCGGCGATTGCGTTGAGGTCGCAAAACAGACATTCGGCTTGATGGTCGGCTGAATGGTCAGCCGATTGCCTCCCGCGATTAGATCTTTCCATGATGAGAGCGGCGGGGCCGCGGTGGCGCGGCCGGCGCGCAGAGCCTCCAGGACCCCCGGGCAGGACTGGGTGAACAGGCCAGCGTTCGACCAATGACCATCCGGGTCGCGGGCGAAGACCCACAGGCTGTAATTCGCCGACAGCAGATACTGCGTGCTCCCATCACTGGTCAAAGCGATCGGAAACACCTCGCACGGCTTCGACCGGCACGGCCAACTCCAGGCGCCCATGGCCGCCTCCAGTCCCTCGGGCAATGCCGTTCCCTTTGGGTAAATGACCAGAGTCCCCTGAGGCGCGACATTTTCGGCGGGGTATTTTGAATTCATCGCGCTTCGGGCCCTCTCCGCGATCACGATCGCATGCGGACCCAAGCGATCCTTGGCGAGGGTGTTCAGAGCAGCCAGTCCGGCCTTCCCAGCCCTGAAGCGCAGGAAATTGAAATCGAAATCCGCCACGGCGACCTTGCCGTTCACTAGTCGCGCCACCTGATCCCGGACCGAGATCGGCGTCGGATCGGCGATCGGCGAGAACAGCGCCACGATCAGGCCGAGGATCAAGAATGCCGCGGCCACGTTCGCCCGCTCTAGCGGACGCATCCACCGGCCCGGAGCCAGGGCGGCAAAAGCATAGCCAAGTGCATAGAGCAAGGCGACCAACAGGCACGCGCCAGCGATGATCCTCTCAGGCGTCAGGCCGTGCTGGCTGATTCTCAGCCCAAGGCCGTAGGCGGCCAAAATAGCGAGCGGAACCAGGGCGACGGCGGTGATCCGCGTCGCCCAGCGCAACACGAACGGCGCCGCCTCTTCGCCGCCGTCACGGTAGGCAGCGTTGACCAGAACAATGAGCGTCGCCATCGAAGCCAGCAACACGCCCGTGGCCACGCGCGAACGCCAGAGGGGCGCAAGCCCGGTAAACAACAGGGAGATGAGGAATCCCGCTGCGATCAGGGTCATCAGCGGCAGGAGCCAGGACAGCAGGAACAGGCCAATTGTGCGCAGTCCACGCGTCAGCCCCAGCCGGACATCGGCCAGGTGAACGCCCATGGCGAATGCCCCGGTCGTGGCCGGGAAGGCGAACCACTCCGACTGGATCACCGTCCGGAATCCAGAGATGCCAATCAGCTGGAACAGCGACGCGCCGAGCTGGAGCAGAAGCCAAAATGCGCCGGTGAAGGCGAGCGCGAGTCCGAGTTGAGCGGCGTCCAGCCAGCCGACATCGAAGTAGTCCCTGTAGGGCGCCAACCACCGGCGGCGGGCGTCGGCTGGAACGATCAGATGGTGGGCGATGAACACCAACGCCGCCACCGCCATGAATACCGGGAAATCCGGCATACGAGGCGACGGCGCCGTCAGGGTGGTGGCTTTGGCCACGGCGTACGCGCTCAGCCCGGCGGCGATAACCGCGGCCACCAGGGTCCAGACCCCCAGAGTCGTTCGCCGCAGATGTCCTAGGCCGCCGATTACCACCACAGGGGCGAAGACGAGGGCCATGGCGCATGCGGCGAACGTGGGTCCGTCGGTGGCCGGCCAGGTCTTGGTCACCTCCGCCCGATGCAGGCCATAAAAAGCCAGACCCTGGGCGAGCCCGACGGCAAGGCGAACCGCTCCCCGACGCCTGTCCGCGGACGGCTCGACGTCGCCCGATTGTGTCATGACCCCTCTCGGGGCCGACCTTATCGGCTGGGGAACCTCATGGAAACGCCCACGCCTCAGACGGCGGCTTCAGCCCTGCGCGGGTGGAAGAACAACGCCTGACCGATGGCCGCCTTCACCGTTTCCGGCTGGAACGGCTTGGTGATCAGGAAGGTGGGCTCCGGCCGCTCGCCGGTAAGCAGACGCTCGGGGAAGGCGGTGATGAAGATCACCGGAGTATCCTGGCCGCTGAGGATGTCGCGCACGGCGTCTATGCCCGAAGAGCCGTCGGCCAGCTGGATGTCGGCGAGCACCAGACCCGGCTCGCTGCGCCGGGCCGCCTCGGCCGCTTCCGTCCGGGTGGCGGCGATGTGGCTGACCCGATGACCCAGTTCCTTGACCAGGGCGGCGATATCGGCGGCGATCACCGGCTCGTCCTCGATGATCAGCACGTCGGTGGCCAGTTCGGCGTCGATGTCGGCCTGGGCGGCGGCGATCAGCTTTTCGACCTCGTCGAAGCTGACGTTCAGGATCTGCGCCGCCTCGGAGGGACTGAAGCCTTCCACGGCGGTGAGCAGGAAGGCCTGTCGCGAACGCGGCGAGATGCGCAGCAGCCGCTCGCGCGGGGAGGTCGGGGTCGCGTCCTCGTCGTAGGTCTCCAGGCGCGCGCCCGTGGTCTGCCAGACCGCGTGGAAGACCTGATAGAGCCCCGCGCGCGGGGCCATGGAGTCGTTCAGCGCCTGGGCGCCGGCCGCCAGGGCCTCGAGCGTGGTTCGCACATAGGCATCGCCGGTAGCCTGGTCGCCGGTCAGGGCGCGCGCGTAGCGTCGGATGTAGGGCAGGTGCGGCGCCAGTCTGGCTGTAAGGCTCATTGTCCCTCCCGCGAGAGTCTCAAAAAGACGCGCCGAAACACTGCGCGATCGGGGTCCGGCACACAATCCGCCAACGCGCAAAGCTTACTCACGTTCCGAAGCGCGCCAAATTTGCGACCCTCGCTGCGGAGATTGTCCGCCACCGACTGGAACCGCGCCCTCCGGCCCGACGTTTGCCATCGCATATACGTGCACAGGAAGACGCGGTGAAAACTCAAATCGACAGGTGGCGATCCGCATCGGAGGGGGGCATTATCCTGACCATGG
Organism: Caulobacteraceae bacterium; assembly: GCA_036495705.1. Lineage (GTDB taxonomy): Bacteria > Pseudomonadota > Alphaproteobacteria > Caulobacterales > Caulobacteraceae > Acaudatibacter. Next base: position 9,518 of record DASXMK010000421.1, read on the forward strand.
CCAAAAAGACGTCTTCGAAACGTCCACTCGCCCTGGACGAAGCGCGCCTGCGGCAGCAGGCGATCGGCGCTCAACTGCGGCAGATGTTTCAAAGCGTGGTTAACGAGCCGGTGCCGGCCGAGTTCCTGGAAATATTGCGGCGAGCGGATGATGAGGAATCGGATCTCATCTGATGACGGGGCAGGACAATGCGACATCCGAGAACGCCGCACGAGATGAAGCCTTCCGGCGCGAACTGGTGGCCCTTATCCCCCAGCTGCGGGCCTTCGCCCGCACGCTCGCCGGCGACCCGACCGCGGCTGATGACCTGGCCCAGGATGCGATGATGAAGGCCTGGGACGCCCGGGCCAGTTTCCAGATTGGCACCAATATGAAGGCCTGGACCTTCATGATCCTGCGCAACCAGTTCTATTCCGAAAAGCGCCGTTCGTGGCGGCAGGCGCAACTCGATCAGGACGCCGCCGAGCGCACCTTGGTGGCGGTCGATGATCCGGCGGGTCCGATCGCGCTCGACGAACTGCGCCTGGGTCTGGGCATGCTGCCGCCGGAGCAGCGCGAGGCCCTGATCCTGGTCGGCGCGG
>DASXMK010000422.1:0-3206 GCA_036495705.1 Caulobacteraceae bacterium
GTTCGGTGATCTCATCCTGCAGGGCCAGGACGTCGGTCAGCTGCAGATCGAACTTGTCGGCCCAGACATTGGACCCGTCGCTGGCGTCGATCAGGTGAGCGTTGACCCGCACCCGCGTCCCCGCCGCGGCCACGGCGCCGCTCAGGATGTAGCGGACGCCCAGTTCCTCGGCGATGCGGGCCGGGTCGAGGTCGCGGTTCTTGTAGGTGAAGCTGGAATGGCGGGCGATGACGAAGAACCAGCGCCAGCGCGACAGGGCGGTGACCAGGTCCTCGGTGATGGCGTCGGCCAGGTATTCCCGGTCGGCCTCGCCGCTGACGTTCTTGAACGGCAGGACGGCGATCGACAGCTTGGCTGGCGGGATCAGTTTCGGGCGTTCCCCGGGGGCCGACAGCGGCCCTTTGGGGGCCGGCGCTTCGCCCTCGCGCACCAGGCGGTAGCCGACCCGGGTGACGGTCTCCAGGCGCAGCGCATCGGCGCCGATATCCTCGGTCAGCCGGCGCAGGCGGCTGATCACCCGGTTGATCGCGTCCTCGCCGACGATCACGCCGCCCCAGCACGAGGCCAGCAAGTCGTCGCGGGTGATGATGTCGCCGCGGGCGCGCAGCAAAGCCACCAGCACCTGCATGACCCGCGGCTCAAGGAAGTCCTCGCGCCCGTCGTCGCGGGTCACCCGGCGCTTGGCCGGATCGATGGTCAGCGCGCCCACTCTGACCGGCTCCTCATGGGCCAGCAGAACGGGTCGGGAGTCGCGCTGACTTACCGCCCCGCCGTTCTCGCTCATGGACAGCGCCGCCCTGCCACCACCGAAGCGGCGAGGCTAGCAGTCGGCGTCGCGCCGCGCCATGGCCGCGGAATTCGCGCACGACAGAGTCAGGCGAAGGTGCAGACGGCGAAGGCCAGGGCGGTCATCAGCGCAATGGTGGTCATAATGGTCCAGGGCGACATCGGGGTCTCCGGTTCGGGTGGCGCTGGGTTGCGCCGGTCAGCCCCAGGGACCCTTTTCCCGCCTCGCGCGACAGGACGCCGACCTGATGAATTGCCGATGAAGACCTGATGATTGCGCCGTCCGGGCGGTAACCGCACAATGGCCCCATGCCCGAAGGCGAGACCCAGTCCCCCATCTCCCGCGCTCAGGCCTTTGGCCGCGGGTTCTTAAGAGACATCTGGTATTTCGCCGCCCTGGCGACCGATCTGAAGCCCGGGCGCATGGCCCGCCACGAGCTCCTCGGCGAGCCGGTCCTGATCGGCCGCACCCGCGCCGGCGCCGTTTTCGCCCTGCGCGATATCTGCCCGCACCGGGCCGCCCCGCTCTCGGCCGGCCGGCTGGGGCGCGAGACCGACGGGGCCGAAAGCGTCGAATGTCCCTACCACGGCTGGCGGTTTTCTCCCGCCGGCCGCTGCCTGGCGGTGCCCTCGCTGACCACTGACGACGACTTCGAGATCTCGCGCGTCGCCGTGCGCCGCTATCCCGCCGCCGAGAGCCAGGGCCTGATCTTCGTGTGGATGGGCATGGACGGGCGCGAGACCGGAACCGAGCCGCCGCCTCCTCCCACGTTTCCGGGGGTCGTCGGCGGACCGCCCAAGCTCGTCGACCGCATGCAGTTCGCGGCCCATATCGACCATGCGGCGGTCGGGCTGATGGACCCGGCCCACGGGCCGTTCGTGCACCGCCAGTGGTGGTGGCGCTCGGCCGCCTCGGCCCACGAAAAAGCCAAGCGCTTCGAGCCGGGGCCGGAAGGCTTCGTCATGACCCGCCACGCGCCGTCGCGCAATTCGCGGGCCTATGTGCTGCTGGGCGGCGCGCCGATGACCGAGATCAGCTTCCGCCTGCCGGGCCTGCGCTGGGAGCATATCGAGGCCGGCAAGCGCCAGGTCCTGGCCCTCACCTGCCTGACCCCGGTCTCCGAGGCGCTGACCCGCATCACCCAGATCGTCTGGTCGGACCACCCGATCTTCGCCCTGGCCGCGCCGTTCATCCGCGCCGGGGCGCGCCGGTTCCTGCGCCAGGACGGCGACATGGTCGACCTGCAGAACCACGGCCTGAAATATGATCCGCCGCTGCTGTGGATCGATGACGCCGACCGCCAGGCCAAGTGGTATCAGGCCCTCAAGCGCGAATGGGTCGCCAGCCGGCGCGAGAACCGGGCCTTCGTCAATCCGGTCGCGCCGGCGACCTTGCGCTGGACAAGTTGAGAATGAAGCCGGCTCTGCTTTTCCTGTGTCTCCTCCTCCCCGTGGCGGCTCTGGCCCAGCCCGGCCCGCCCCGCGTGTTCATCAGCCCCTCGGGCGAGCCGTTCCACGACGGGGCCAGCGCCGAGGGTGGCTTTGAGGTCTGGTTCGCCCGCGTGGACGCCAACCATGACGGCCGCATCGACCGCGAGGAGTTTCGCGCCGACGCCATGCGCTATTTCAAGGTCCTCGACACCAATGGCGATGGCGTCATCGACGGCTTCGAAATCGCCGCTTACGAGAAATCGGTGGCTCCGGAGCTGGATATCGGCGGCCAGGGCTTCGCCCGCGACGGGGCGGCCAGGGCCGGTGTCGCCGCCCTGCTTTCCGAGCCGGAGCCGGTCAGCGGGGCCGACGTCAATCTGGATTCACGCATCACCCTGGCCGAGTGGCTGGCGGCGACTGATCGCCGCTTCGACATGCTCGATCCGAAACACCTGGGCTACCTCACCCACGACGGGCTGAAGGCGCTCATGCCCAAGGCGGGCAAGGGACGATGAAACCGCTGCCGGTCATCCTGGCGGCCCTGGCCCTCGTCGCCTGCGGTCCGGGTGAGCCGAAGCTGCCCAAGGACGCCCTCGACCAGGCCATCGGGGCAACCATCGGCGATCCGACCACCTGCGTTCTCATCGTCGACCGGGCCACCGGCAAGACCGTGTACAGCTACAACGCCGGCTTCAACTGCCAGCGCGGCCTGCCGGCCTGCGATCGCCCGGGCTTCCTGTCGGCCAAACAGGCCCTGGCTCTGGCCGCGGCGCCCGGCGGTCGTGACGCCAGCTGCAACTCGGTCCCCGACGGCTCGCGCACCGTCGGCTGGGCCGAGGGGAGGGTGAAAAGCGCCAAGCACGACTTCATCTATTCGGCGGTGATGGAGGGCCAGCGCGCACTGCCCGGGCACGAGATGGCCGCCCGCCTGGACGACGACTTCGCCAATGTGGGGCTTTAGACGGCGCCCGATCCTCCCCTGCGAAGCG
>DASXMK010000423.1:0-2962 GCA_036495705.1 Caulobacteraceae bacterium
CGGTGATCGCGACATTGCCCTTGTACAACTTCACCCGCACTTCACCGCTGACCAGGACCTGGGAATGGTCGATGGCGGCCTGCAGCATTTCCCGCTCGGGCGAGAACCAGAAGCCGTTGTAGATCAGCGAGGCGTAGCGCGGCATCAGCTCGTCCTTGAGATGCATCGCCCCGCCGTCGAGGGTGATGGACTCCATGCCGCGGTGGGCCGCCAGCAGGATGGTCCCGCCGGGGGTTTCGTAGACGCCCCGCGACTTCATGCCGACAAAGCGGTTCTCGACCAGATCCAGGCGGCCAACGCCGTGTTCGTGGCCGAGCGCGTTCAGCCGGGTCAGCAGAGCGGCGGGCGTCAGGCGCTCGCCGTCGATGGCCACCGGATCGCCGGCCTCGAAACCGAGGGTGAACTCGCGCGCCCGGTCGGGCGCGTCCTCGGGGGCGATGGTGCGCATATGCACGAGCTCTGGGGCCGCCACGCTCGGATCTTCCAGCACCTTACCCTCGGACGAGGAATGCAGGAGGTTGGCGTCGACGCTGAACGGGGCTTCGCCCATCTTGTCCTTGGCGATCGGGATCTGATGCTTCTCAGCGAAGGCGATCAGGGCCTCGCGACTCTTGAACGCCCACTCGCGCCACGGGGCGATGACCAGGATGTCCGGCTCCAGCGCGTAGTAGGCGAGCTCGAACCTCACCTGATCGTTACCTTTCCCGGTCGCCCCGTGACAGACCGCGTCGGCTCCGGTCTTGCGGGCGATCTCGATCTGCGCCTTGGCGATCAGCGGCCGGGCGATGGACGTGCCGAGGAGATACTGGCCCTCGTAGACGGTGTTGGCGCGGAACATCGGGAAGACGAAGTCGCGGACGAATTCCTCGCGCAGATCCTCGATGAAGATGTTCTCCGGCCGGACGCCCAGTAGCAGGGCCTTCTCCCGCGCCAGGCCGAGTTCTTCGCCCTGGCCGAGATCGGCGGTGAAGGTCACCACCTGGCAGCCGATCTCCTGCTGCAGCCATTTCAGGATGATCGAGGTGTCGAGGCCGCCGGAATAGGCGAGCACGACCTTCTTGGGCCGGGTGTCCATCGTCGCTCCTGAGAATATGCCGCGCGCGCTTAAAGTCGGTCGCGGGCGCGAGCGCAAGAGCGCTAGACCGTCATCTGGGCCCCGAGTTCGATCACCCGTCCCGGTGGGATGTGGAAGAATTCGGTCGGGTTGGCGGCGTTCTTCTGCAGGAAGATGAACAGCCGATCCTGCCACAACGGCATGCCTGAGCGCGCGTCCGGCACCACCTTGCGGCGGCCCAGGAAGAAGCTGGTGGCCATGATGTCGAACTTCAGGCCGAGCTTTTTGCATTCGGTCAGGGCGCGGGGGACGTTAGGGCTCTCCATGAAGCCGAAGGTCAGGGTGACGCGGGTGAAGTCGGCGTTGATCGGCTCGACCTTGATGCGGTCGGCTGGAGCCACGCGCGTGGTTTCGGTGGTGCGGATGGTGAGGATGACGTTGCGTTCGTGCAGCACCTGGTTGTGCTTGAGGTTGTGCAGCAGGGCGACAGGCGCGAGGTCAGGGGTCGAAGTCGGGAAGATGGCGACCCCGGCGGTGCGCCATGGCGGGCGGGCCTGCAGCATGTCGATGACATCGGCCAGCGGCACGCTCTCGGCCAGGGTCTTGGCGCTGAGAATGGCCACGCCCTTGTCCCAGGTCTCCATCACGATCACCAGGCCCAGGCCGAACAGCAGCGCGATCCACGCCCCTTCGGGGAGCTTGGTGAGGTTCGAGGCCAGGAAAACCGTGTCGAGGAAGGTGATCGGCGCAAACACCGTCAGAACCCGCAGCCAGCTCCACTTCCACAGCCGCCGGGCGACGCCATAGGCGAGGCAGGTGGAGATGAACATGGTGCCGGTCACGGCCACGCCATAGGCCGAGGCCAGGCGGTGCGAGGTCTGGAACACCACCAGCAGCACCAGCACCCCGATCATCATCAGGCTGTTGGCCGCCGGCACGAAGATCTGGCCTGTCTGGGTCTCCGAAGTGCGGGTTATGGAGAGACGTGGCAGAAGCCCGAGTTGGACGGCCTGCTGGGTCATGGAATAGGCCCCGGTGATCACCGCCTGGCTGGCGATCACCGCCGCCGTGGTGGCCAGCGCCAGCACCGGCCAATAGGCGAAGTGCGGCGTCATGATGAAGAACGGGCTGTGGCGCGCTTCGGGGTGATGCAGAACCAGCGCCCCCTGGCCCAGGTAGTTGAGCGCCAGGCACGGCCAAACGATCCAGAACCAGGCAAAGCGAATCGGCCGGCGCCCGAATTGGCCCATGTCGGCATACAGGGCCTCCGCACCGGTCACCGCCAGGAACACGCTGCCGAGGATGATGAAGCCGACGAAGCCGTTCTCGGTCAGGAAGCGCACGGCATAGTAGGGATTGACGGCCAGGAACACCGACGGGTCCCGGGCGATATTCACGATCCCCAGCGCCGCCAGGGTCAGGAACCATAGCCCGGTCACCGGCCCGAACAGCGAGGCCACGCGCGCGGTGCCCCGGGCCTGGACCAGGAACAGCGCGATCAGGATGCCGGCGGCAATGGGCAGCACCATCGGGGCCAGCGTGTGACCGAAATGGGGAGCGACGCTCAGGCCCTCCACCGCCGACAGAACCGAGAACGCCGGCGTGATCACGCCGTCGCCGAAGAACAGGGCCACGCCGATGATCCCAAGCAGGAACAGCAGGCCCGAGCGCTGTCCCGTCACTCTCTGCGAAAGCGCCATCAGAGCCACCGCGCCGCCTTCGCCCTTGTTGTCGGCGCGCATCAGCACGGTGACGTATTTGATCGTCACCACCAGGGTCAGCGTCCACAGGATCAAGGACACGACGCCGAGGACGGCAATATGGGGGGGACCCACCGGCCGCGAATGAGCCAGGGCCTCGCGCAAGGCGTAAAGCGGGCTGGTGCCGATGTCGCCGAAGACGACGCCG
>DASXMK010000424.1:0-9246 GCA_036495705.1 Caulobacteraceae bacterium
TCTCAAAGCCAATTCCTCCAACGACGCCATCTTCGCCGACGACAAGGGCGAGATCGCCTATCTGCACCCAAGCTTCATTCCCCGGCGCGACGATCGCTTCGACTACACCGCGCCGGTTGACGGGGCCGACCCGGCGACGGACTGGAGGGGCCTGCACGCGCTCGGCGAAGCGCCGCATGTGCTCAATCCTGCCGTTGGCTGGGTCTTCAACACCAACGACTGGCCCTATTCGGCGGCCGGACCTGACAGCCCGCGGCGCGCGGACTATCCGCGCTATATGGACACCGCCGGCGAGAACCCGCGCGGACTGCATGCGGCGCGGCTGCTGACCGGGCGGAGGGGTTTCACCCTCGCCTCCCTGATGACCGCAGCCTACGATCCGTACCTGCCGGCGTTCGCCATCCTGATCCCAACCCTGGTCGCCGCCTGGGACCGCGTGAAGGCCGATGAGCCCCTCAAGGCCAGGCTAAGCGACCAGATCGCCCTGCTGCGCGCCTGGGACGACCGCTGGAGCGCCGATTCGGCCGCCACGTCGCTAGCCGTGTTCTGGGGCGAGCGGCTGTGGGCCAAGACGGCGGCCGCCTGTCGCGGTTGCTCGCAGCTTACCGTCGTCGATCGCATGGCCAAGCAAATCAGCGACCACGACAAACTCGCCGCCCTCGCGCAGGCGAGCGACCAGATCGCACGGGACTTCGGGACCTGGCGCACGCCCTGGGGCGAGATCAACCGCTTCCAGCGGCTGGACGACGCCATCGCCCCGCACTTCGATGACGCCGCGGCCAGTATCCCGGTGCCGTTCACCGCTTCGAAATGGGGCTCGCTGGCGGCATTCGCGGCTCGACCCCGCGACGGCACCCGGCGCTGGTATGGAACCGAAGGCAACAGCTTCGTGGCCGTGGTCGAGTTCGGGCCGCGCGTCCACGCCATGGCGGTCACCGCCGGCGGCGAAAGCGGCGATCCCGCATCAAAACATTTCGACGACGAAGCCGAGCGCTACGCCCAGGGCCGGCTCAGAGAGGTGTATTTCTGGCCCGATCAGCTCGCCGGCCACATCGAGCGCGTCTACCACCCGGGCCAGTGACGCGGGGCTCAGCGGCCGGTGAAGGCCGGGGCGCGTTTTTCGACGAAGTGCGCCACGCCTTCCTTAAAGTCGGCGGAGCCGAAGCTCTGGCGCATGTCGGCGTTGGCCGCATCGATCGCCTCGCCGAGGCCCTGGAATTGGGCGTTCCAGATTTCACGCTTCATTTCCCTGAGCGAGCGCGGCGAGACCTCGCTGGCCAGCATCCGCGCATAGGCCGTCACCTCGCCTACGAACTCGGCATGCGGGATCACCCGATTGACGAGGCCCATCGACAGGGCCTCGGGCGCGCGCACGGTCCGGGCCGAAAACAGCAGGTCGGCGGCGTTGGCCATGCCGACGATCCGCGGCAGCAGCCAGGAGACGCCGTGCTCGGCCACCAGGCCGCGGCGGGCGAACGAGGTGGTGAACACCGCCGCGTCGGAGGCGAAGCGCAGATCGGCGTAGAGCGCGATCACCAATCCCAGCCCGGCGCACGGGCCGTTGATCGCCGCCAGGATCGGCTTTGGCACCGCCGGAAAGTACGAATACTGCCGCTTGAAGTCGTCGCGCGCCGCCTCCTCGAACGGGATCGGCCGCGCCACGCGGGCCGCGCCGCCGCTGACCGTGGTCTGCAGGAGCTTCATGTCCGCCCCGGCGCAGAAACCCCGTCCGGCGCCGGTGAGCACGATCACCCGCACGCCGTCATCGTCCGCGGCCGCCCGCATGGCCGCACGCACCTCCCGCTCCATTTCCGCTCGCCAGGCGTTCAGCCGGTCGGGGCGCTTCAGGGTGACGACGGCGACGCCGTCTTCGACCCGGTAGAGGATGTCGTTGTAGGTCATCGGCCTAGTCTCCCTGTGACTGGCCAGCGTCCAGCCAAGCGTTGAACTTAGGCGGTCGCTTTTCCCGGAACGAGGCCCCGCCGTCGCGGGCGTCAGGATGGTGGTCGGTGACGGCGGTGCGCACGGCGATGTCGTCCAGCGCCTGGGCGAAGCTCGACTCGGCGGCGTTGTAGAGCGAGCGCTTGAGCATGCGCATGGCCACCTGCGGCCCCTCCGCCAGTTCGGTGGCGAGGGCCATGGCCGCTGGAAGCAACGCTTCTGGTTCGACCACCTCGTTCAGCAGGCCGAGGGCCAGCGCCTCCTGCGCCCCGACGATGCGCTTGCGCAACACGAAGTCCAGGGCGCGCGCCAAACCCAGGTGCTGCACCAGGAGCCAGTGGCCGCCCTCGTCGGGCAGGAGGGCGAAGCGCAGTGTGGCGCTGCCCAGCTGCGCCTTGGTCGAACCGATGCGGAAATCGCAGCACAGAGCCAGCGACAGGCCGGTCTGGATGGCCGGGCCGTTGACCGCGGCGATGGTCAGCTTGTCGAGATTGCGCACGGCGAGGTTCAGCGCCTGTGAATAGACCCGGAGCGCATTGGCGGTGCCGATCGCGGTCGAGTGGCCGCCGCCGATCTTGGCGACGCTGGCCGGCTCGGCGCGGTGATAGCCGCCCATGTGATCGCCGGCGCAGAACGCCCGGCCCTCGCCGGAGAAGACCAGCACCCGCACCGCATCGTCCATTTGCGCCCGGGTGACGAGCTCGATGAGGTCGCGCTTCATGGCCTGGTCCAGGGCGTTCAGCCGCTCCGGCGCGCTGAGGGTGACGGCCAGCACCCCGCGCTCGTGCAACTCGGACCGCAGTCCTTGGCAGACCTGGCCGTACCTGGCCGGGGCTGTGGAGGCTTGGTCGTTCATGGTCGGGCGCTCCATTTTGTCTAAGTCTACACCCGATCTCGGGTCAGCTTCGACGGCGTTTCAGGGCCACGTAGAGCGCTCCGGCGCCGCCATGCCGCCGATGCGCCTCGGAAATGCCGGCGACGAGCGGGCGCAGCGGCGGCTCGGCCAGCCACTCTGGGACCCGGCGGCGAAGCACCCCATCGCCCAGAGCGCCTTTGCCGGTGATGACCAGCACCCCGCGCGCACCGCGCGTGACGGCTGCCCGCAGAAAGGTGATCAAGTCGGCCCGCGCCTGATCCTGGTTCAGGCCATGCAGATCCAAACGCCCGCCGATCGCCTCGCGCCCGAGCGCCATGCGGCGATAGCGGCCCGGCTCGATGATCGACGGCGCAGGCTCGGCGCGCCGGCGGACCGGGCTGGCCTGCAGAGCTGCGCGGGATAGCCGCCCGGGCGGCGGCGCTGGCGGAGCCGGCGCGGGCGGCGCCCGGCCCGGCAGGGGCCGCACCGTGGCCGCGACGATCGCCCAGTCGCGTATATCGTCGTCCTTGAGCCTCACTGGCCCTCCCGCGGAACCAGCCGGTAGAGGGTAAGGTCATGGCGCACGCGGCCCGCCTCCTGCCCGGCGGCGGGGCCCCGCCCAAGGTAGAGATCGGCCCTGGCCTGGCCCTTGATCGCCCCGCCGGTATCGAGCGCCACCGCCAGACGGCGATAGCTGGGCATGGCCCCAGCCAACGCCGGCGTCTCGCCGTCGATCCACAAAAGCTCGCCCATGGCGTGCCAGGCCGGATCCACCGCCACCGAGCGGCCGGCGACAAGCCTTTGCCCGGCGGCGCCGAACGGGTCGCCGCCGTCGTCGCGGGTCAGGCTGAAAAACACATAGCGCGGATCCAGAGCCATCACCGCCTGGGCGTCGGGCCCGCGATGCTGCGCCAGCCAGTCGTGGATGGCGCCGGCGGAGCCATTCTGGTCGGCGATCAGGCCCTGAGCGCGCATCGGTCCGGCGATGCCCACGAACGGCGCTCCGTTGTCGCCGGCGAAGACCGCCTTCTTCCGCTCCCCCTCGGGGAAGATGAGGACCCCAGAGCCTTGGATCTGCATGAAGAACAGGTCCTCCGCCCGCATCCAGGCCAACGCGTCGGAGGCTGGCCGGGCCTCGATGGCCGCCCGGTCGGCATACGGCGCCCGGGCCGTGGGACTGAGATCCTGGACCGGCAAATCGACCGGGCGTGGCCGCACGGGGGCCGAGAATTCGTCGGAGGGGGTCTGCCTGGCCTCGTAAACCGGCATGAAATAGCCAGTAAGCCGCCCGCTCGCGGGCAGGCGCATGGCGCGGAAATTCGCCTCAAGGAAAGCCCGGGCGCTGGTCTCGTCGAAGAAATCGAGCGCCGCGGCGGCGCGGCAAAAAGCGGGCGCGGCCCGGTCGACGGCGCAGGCCGCGCGCACGGCGCCCAGCGCGGCGAGGTGATCCTCCTCCCCCCAACCCGGTAAGGCGGAGACGTCCGCGAAGACGGGGCCGGCGGCCGACGGGGCCATCTCGGGAGGGAACTCGCGATCCTGGGCGCAGGCCCCCAGGGCCAGGACCGCCACGGCGATGGCGATCGCCCCCCTCGAGACCATTTGCGCCTTACGCCTCGGCGGCGTCGACGTGGATCAGGGTCCAGTTCGGATTGCGGCTTTTGATATTGCGCTCGAAGGTCCAGACCTCGGCCGTTCGCCGGTCGTCCACGCCCTCGCCGGAAGCGTCCTTGGTCCGGCTGCGCAACTCGGCCAAAAAGCGCACCGCGGCGCGGGCGAGATCATCGACCAGGCTGACGCTCTCGAGGTCGGCCCGCGGCGGCTGCAAGAATTCCACCGTCTCGGTGCGTCCGGCGGCCTCACGCTCGCGGATCGCCGTCTCGAAGCCGTCCATCACCGCCGGCGCCAGCAACGGCTTGAGCGCCGCGCGGTCGCCTTCGGCGAAGGCCTTGACGATGGTCTGGTAAGCCTGGCGCGCGCCCTTGAGGAACTGGGTCGGATCGAAGCTGGCGTCGCGGGCGCGCAAGGCCGCAATGCCGGTCAGCGGCGCGCTCTCGCTCGCCGGCGCGGCGATCCTGGGCATATCCAGGCTCGCCTGGCCAAGGGCCGGGTGAGCGGCCGTTTCCGGCGGGCCCCGGCCGACCTTGCGTCCAAGGACGGCGTAGAGCTGAAACAGCACTACGCCCGCCAACACCCCCAGGATGATGAATTCCAGAACCTGCACCGGGGCAACACCAGCATAGAGGAGACGATAGGCTCAATATAGGATATCCGCCGGCCAGCGTAAGCCTTCGCATTCCCCTCCCGCGGCCGGCCTCGTCGTTGCCACCAATGCAGGGGCCGTGTAAGCGCCGCCCATGTCCGACACTCCCAACCCCATGTCAGCGCCGGGGTCCAACGGCTCCGACCCCGATCTTCAGCCCGGCATTCGCATCCTGGCGCAGTACATCAAGGACCTCTCGTTCGAGAGCCCGCATGTCCCGGAATCCCTGCGGGTCACCGGCCAGCCGCCGCAGATCGACCTTAATGTCGAGCTGAACGCGCAGGGGCGCGATGACGGCCTGTACGAGGTCGACCTGAAGCTGGCGGCGCGGGCGGCGCGCGAGACGGAGACCGTTTTCCACATCGAGCTGGTCTATTCAGGCCTGTTCCAGATCATCGGCGTGCCGCCGGCGGACATGGAGCCGGTGCTGATGGTCGAATGCCCGCGTTATCTGTTCCCGTTCGCCCGCCGACTGATCGCCGATCTGAGCGCCGAGGGCGGTTTCCCGCCCTTCCGCCTCGAGCCGCTCGACTTCGGTGGCATCTACGCGGCCCGCCTGGCTCAGCAAGGCGACGGCGCCCCGACAGGCTCAGCCTGACAAATCGTCAGGCGACCGCGCGGTTTTCCCGCGCCGCCAGGATCGCCCGGGCCAGGTCTGATTGAAGATACGGTTTCGAAAGCCGCAGCGGCCCATCGCCGCCTTGGCTTTCGGGGAGCTCGGCATAGCCTGTGGCCAGCAACACCGTAACGCCGGGCCAGCGTTCCTGGACTGTCCTGGCCAGTCTAAGCCCATCGACTCCTGGCATGGCAAAATCGGTGATCACCAGATCGATCTTCTCGGCCGCCAGGATTGCAAGAGCCTCCTCGGCGTCGGCCGCGGTCAGCACCCGATGCCCGAGATCCTCAAGCATGGCCGCGGTGTTGAGCAGGACCAGCGCATCATCATCAACCGCCAGGATGACCAATGGCGCGGTCCCCCCCGGGTGAGCCGCTTGGCCAGCCAGCGGCGCGCCGGGGTTTTGAGCCGCCTCATACGCCTCCGGCAACCAAAGCTCCACGACGGTCCCTTCGCCCTCGCAGCTGGATATCATCAAGCGTCCGCCCGACTGTTCCGCCAGGCCATGGGCCATGGAAAGGCCGAGCCCGGCCCCCGCGCCGACGCCCTTGGTGGTAAAAAAGGGTTCCGTGGCCCGTGCCAAGGTGCAGGCGTCCATGCCGTGGCCACTGTCCCTCACCGAGAGCCGAAGATAGGCGCCCGGGGCCAGCCCGCCTTCGTGGCCGCGCATGACCGTCCGGCGTTCGCCTTCGATCCGGATCGTCCCGCCGCCCGGCATGGCGTCGCGGGCATTGAGGGCGAGATTGACCAGGGCGTTCTCAAGCTGATGCGGGTCGGTCAAAGCCGGCCGCAGATCCGCCGCGAAGCGCGTGCTGACCCGCACACCCGGCCCCAGGGAACGCTTCAGCATTTCGACGACGCCGCGGACCAGGGTCGGCGCCTCCACCGGCCTGAGATCGAGCGGTTGCCTGCGGGCGAAGGCAAGCATTCTCTGGGTGAGGGCCGAGCCCCTCTGGGCCGCCTGCATGGCGTTTTCAAGCAGCGGGGTGACTTTCGGGTCCGGCGGCAGGCGTTTGCGCACCAGGTCCAGGCCGCCGATGATGGTCATGAGCAGATTGTTGAAGTCGTGGGCGACCCCGCCGGTAAGCTGACCGAGCGCATCCAGTTTCTGTGACTGCAGGAGCGCTTCGCGCGCCTCGTCGCGCTCGCGCTCGGCCTCGTGTTGCTCGGTGAGATCGCGGGTGATCTTGGCGAAGCCCGCCAGAGCCCCTGACGGCTCCCGGATCGGGTCGATGATAACGTGGGCCCAGAAGCGGCTGCCGTCCTTGCGCAGCCTCCAACCCTCGCCTTCGAACCGACCCTCCTGGGCGGCGGTGCGCAAGGCGCGAGCCGGAACACCGGCGGCGCGGTCTTCGGGCGTGTAGAATCGGGAAAAATGCTGGCCGAGGATTTCCTCCGCGGCGTAGCCCTTGAACCGCTGGGCGCCCGGATTCCAGCTGCTGACGCAGCCGTCGGCGTCGAGCATGAAAATGGCGTAGTCGGTGATGGCGTCGATCAGACGCCGATAGCGGTCTTCGTCGGGAAAAGGCGTCGCTGACGAGAGCTTGGGACGCGTCTGGTCCATCTTTGCTTCCAAGCGCAATCCCAGTGTGGCGCCAACGGCTGGAAGGTCGCTTGGTTCCGTCCGCAAGCCTCCTAGTCAGGCGCGCAGCCACAAAGCCTGCTTGAGGTGACCGGACACAAAGGCCTCGTGGGCCTTCCGCTCGACCTCCGTCAGGCGGGGCCCCAGCGGACGGGGTCTTGGCCCATAGTCCGGGCGCGCGCCCAGCAAAGCGATGGCCTCCGACCCGGCCAAGTCCAGAGCGCGCTCGCGCCCGCCGCGCAACTCCAGATAGACCCGCGCCAGTAGCTTGGCGTCGATGAGCGCGCCATGCTTCTCGCGCTCGGCAAGAGAGATCTTCAGACGCTTGCACAACGCGTCCAGGGAATTGTGCAGGCCCGGATAGCGTTGCTGGGCCAGAACCATGGTGTCCACCCAGCGCACTTCGGGCAGGACGGATCGGCCAGCGAGAGTCAGTTCGTGATTAAGGAATTCGCGATCGAAGCCGGCGTTGTGGGCCACGAGCCTGGCCCCGCCGACGAAGTCTTCCAGCGCGCCGGCGACCTCCGGATCGGCGAATTTCGGCTTGCCGCTGAGCGAGGCCAGGGAAATGCCGTGAACCCGCTGCGCCTCCGGGTCGATGTCCCGCTCGGGGTGGACATAGGTATGGAAGTGCCGGCCGGTCGGAATGAAATCATCGATTTCGACGCAGGCGATCTCGATGATCCGGTGTCCCTCGCGGGGACTGAGGCCGGTGGTCTCGGTGTCGAGGACGATTTCGCGGGTCATTGCCTGAGCCCTTCCATGCCCCGCTTCGCCGGGCCAGGGCAAGCCGTTCGAAACCTCAGTCCGCCTTCTCCGACAGAGCCGCCAGAATGGCCCGGACCTGGCGGCGCGCGTCATCGAATCCCCGACTGGTGTCGATGACGAAATCGGCTTTGGCGCGCTTGCCCGCGTCAGGCATCTGCGCGGCCTGCAGCGCGGCGAACTTGGCCTCGGTCATATCGCGCCGCCCAAGCACGCGCTTGCGCTGCATCGCCGCCGGCGCGCTGACCACAACCACCTTGTCCACAGCGCGCTCGCCGCCGGTTTCAAGCAGCAAGGGAATATCAAGCACGGCGACCGGGGCGCCGGCCTCACGCGCCCGGTCAAGAAATTCCGCCCGGACTTCGCCCATTAGCGGCCAGACAATGGCGTTTAGGCGCGCGAGCGCCTCAGGATCGCCAAGCACGCGTTCGCCCAGCCGTCCGCGGTCGACCGCCCCGTCGACCACCACGCCTGGAAAGGCCGCCTCGACCTTGTCTACGGCGGCGCCGCCGGGCGCATAGAGCCGGCGAACCTCGGCGTCGGCGTCATAGACCGGCGCCCCGGCCTCGGCGAACATGGCCGCCGTTGTGGTCTTGCCCATGCCCACTGAGCCGGTCAGTCCGATCAGGATCATATTTGACGACGCTGCCACAGCGGCCGGTATGGTTGGCCCCCCTCCCGGCTATCGCCGGGTCTCCCCCCAAGGGTGGGAGAGAACGCCAGCGCTCTCCTCCCCCACAGGGGGAGGGGGACCCCGAAGGGGTGGAAGGGTGTTTCGCGATGCTCATGCCTCGCCCAGCGCCTTTAGCGCGACTGCCCGAACATCCACGTTATCCGGCGGTTCGACGCCGAAGAAGGCCCGAAAGCTCGGCCGCGCCTGACCGATCAACATGGCCAGGCCATCCACGGTCCTGAGCCCGAGCGCGCGGGCGCCGAGCAGAAACGGGGTCTCGAGCGGCCGGTAGACCATGTCCATGACCACTGCCGAAACCGGCGCCTGCTCGAGCTGAATCTGCGGCGCGGCTGGCGTGGCGTTGATAATCGCGTTGGCCTCGTCCAGGGCGTTAGCGTCCGCCGTCGTCACCGCAGGTCCGAACTCCGCGGCCAGGGTGCGAGCGCGCTCCAGAGAGCGATTGATGAGGCGCACGCCTGGCGCTCCGGCGTCGAGGAACGCCGCCGCTGCTCCGCGGGCTGCCCCGCCCGCTCCCAGGATCACCACCGGTCCG
>DASXMK010000425.1:0-6572 GCA_036495705.1 Caulobacteraceae bacterium
ATCGTATGGAAATTGGGATTCTATTATAACACCAGGATTGCGTTTGCCGTACACGGCTACGATCAGAGAGTCTTCTTTGCCGCTATATTCACCAACTGGATCGCGCTCGTCGCGTGCGCGACAATAGCTGCGGCCGCGACAAGAGCGCTGATTCCAACCGGCGGCGAAACATGGCCCTTACTAGGGGGCGCTTTGTGCTTCTTTGATTTCTTTGCTCAGCAGGGCGTGCTCGCGGGCATGTCCGAAGGCGTCTCCTGGCTGCTGGTCGCGATCGGTTTCCTCGGATGGGTCAGGCGCTCGCTTCAAGTGGTCGCCATCATCCTGTGTCTTTCGATCATACAACGGGAAACAATCCCAATTGTTTTTGGCGCGCTTAGTCTCTTTATGCTGCGTGTCCCTCAGGAATCCCGGCGGTTTCACGTGAACGTATTGGCGATCAGTGTTGTCGCGTTCCTGGCGTACATCGGCATGCGTCTGGCCTACTCGCCGCTTCCTGGCAACGAACAACAGCTGAGCCCAACCTCGTTCCTTTATTTGCTTTCTCACTGGAATCGCCTCGCGACGCGCGAGGGCGCGTTTCAGGTCTTCCTGTCCCAGAACCTTCTGATTTGTCTTGGCGGAATTACCGCGTTGACTGTGCTTGCCGGTCCAGGGGCGCCGGCGAGGCCTCGATCAGCGATAGATCCAACCACGGTCGCGCTGCTATTGACCGCGTTTGTCTTGACGGCTGTTGGCATTGGGACTTTGAGTCAGAGCAACAATATCGGTAGAGTGTTGTCCATACTCACTCCCATCACTGCTCCGTTGCTCGCGAAGGGGCTATTCCGCCTGTTCCCACCGCAAACGGAGCCACCGTCGCGGTCGAATAAAACCCAATCCACAATCTGATCGGGCCCATTCGGCCACGTTGGTGACAAGAGACTGCGATGATATCGAGAGTCCGACGACGCGGCTGCCCCCTGACGTCAGAGTTCGGAAACGCGCCGGCGAGCGATCCTTCCCCGTTGCGTTATTCCGAGCCCGGACCACGGAACACATATTCGGTTGATGGAGGGCGATGCCTCTGGCGTCCGGGTCCTTGCAAGCGGCGATCTAGGATTGCTCGTCGACAAAACCGACGTCACGCGCGCACCAGTCCGATCCCTTACCCGCGTCTCACCCGGGTGCGGATGCGCTTTGGGCGAGGTGCTTTCCGGACGCGCGCCGAAACGATTTTCGGCGCCATGGCCGCCAGAAACGTCGCCGGGCGTGTTAAGGCCGGGCCATGACGACGACCACCGCCTCGGACGACCGATCTTCAGGCGCGGCGGATGCCCGCACCCGCGCCGCCGAGCGGGTCCTGGTCCTGGAGGCCGGCTGGGCCGAGCGCCACTACTGGCTCGACCTGTGGGCCTATCGCGAGCTGTTCGCCATCCTCGCCTGGCGCGACCTCGCCGTGCGCTACAAACAGACGGTGATCGGCGCGGCCTGGGCGATCATCCGGCCGTTTCTCACCATGCTCATCTTCACGGTCATTTTCGGGCGCCTGGCCAAGATGCCCACCGAAGGGCACACGCCGTACCCGCTGCTGGTGTTCGCCGGCATGCTGCCGTGGTTTCTGTTCTCGACGATCCTGAGCGACGCCTCCGCCAGCCTGGTTGGCAACGCCAATCTGATCGGCAAGGTGTATTTCCCGCGCCTGATCGTGCCGGCGGCGACCATCGCCGTCGCCCTGGTCGATTTCGCCATCACCTTCGCCCTGATGTTGCTGATGATGGCCTATTTCCACTTCATGCCGGACTGGCGGATACTCTTCCTGCCGTTCTTCGTCCTGCTGGCCGTTCTGGCGAGTCTCGGCCCGTCGCTGCTGATGACGGCGCTGAACGTGAAGTACCGCGACTTTCGCTATGTGATCCCGTTCGTGCTGCAGTTCGGCCTCTATGTTTCGCCGGTGGGCTTCGCCAGCAAGGCGGTGCCGGAGCAATGGCGGCTGCTCTACAACCTCAATCCGGCCGTGGGCGTGATCGACGGATTCCGCTGGTGCCTGCTGGGCGGGCAGGCCCATCTATACATGCCTGGCTTCCTCGCCAGCCTGGGCGTGGTGGCGATCATGCTCTGGGTCGGCGTGGCGTATTTCCGCAAGACCGAGCGCACCTTCGCGGACCTGCTGTGATGGGCCGCGACGTCGTCATCCGCGCCGAAGGGCTCGGAAAGAACTTTATCATCGGCCATCAGGCCGAGCGCGAGAGCTATGTCGCCCTGCGCGACGTGATCGCCCGCAACGCCCGCAACCTCTGGCGCACCACGACGGATGTCCTGAAGGGCCGGCCCAGCATCGAGGGCGACGAACTCGAGGAGTTCTGGGCCCTGCGCGATGTCAGCTTCGAGGTAGAGCGCGGCGAGGTGGTGGGCGTCATCGGCCGCAATGGAGCGGGTAAATCCACGCTGCTGAAGGTCCTCTCGCGCATCACCGAGCCGACCGAAGGCCGGGTGGAGATCCGCGGCCGCGTCGCCAGCCTGCTCGAAGTCGGCACCGGATTCCATCCCGAGCTGACCGGACGCGAGAACATCTACCTGAATGGCGCCGTGCTCGGCATGACCCACGGGGAAATCCGCCGCAAGTTCGACGAGATCATCGCCTTCGCCGAGGTCGAGCGCTTCCTCGACACGCCGGTGAAGCGCTATTCCAGCGGTATGTATGTGCGCCTGGCCTTCGCGGTGGCGGCGCATCTGGAACCGGAGATCCTGATTGTCGACGAGGTGCTGGCCGTCGGCGACGCGGAGTTTCAGAAAAAGTGTCTCGGCAAGATGGGCGAGGTGGCCGGCGAGGGGCGAACGGTGGTGTTCGTGAGCCACAACATGGGCAGTGTCGCCCAGCTGTGCGCATCGGCCATCCTTCTCGTCAAAGGCCGCGTGGACTACGTCGGATCGAGCACAGAGGTGATTTCACGCTACACAGCCTCCGGCCGGCGCTCGCCCGACGCCGAGGGCTCCAACGCCCTCTACGTGCGCGACAGCAGCCACAAAGTGCGCGAGGGCGCCATTCTGCGGGCGACCATGCTGGACCGAGCCGGACGGCCTGTCAGCTTCGTCGAGAGCGATGCGCCGGTGACCTTCCGGGTCACTGCAGTTTCGGTTCTCGACGATGCGCCACTCACCATCTTCATCGTCCTTCGCGACCAGCTCGGTCGCACCCTGGCCAAATTCGAATCCGACCCCAGACGCCATCCGCTGGCTTTCGAGGCCGGCCAGGCGAGCCTGGAATGCCGGATCGACAACCTGCCGCTGCTGGCCGGCGAATACCGATTCGGCGTTGCGCTTGCCCAGTCCCGCTCGCACATCATCGACTACCAGGAAGATGTCGCCACCTTCTCGGTCCTCGCCGCCGCCAGCGATCCCCGGGTGGCCATGAGCCCATGGGCCGAAGGCTCGCTCGCCATCCGCCACGACTGGGTCACCCCGGAACGCGGGGACCTCGCCCGGCCAGCCGCAGAGTGATGGCGGTGACGCCCCTTGTCTCGGTCCTGATCCCTTGTTTCAACGCCGAAGCTTGGGTGGCCGAGACGCTGGACAGCGTGCTGGCGCAGTCCTGGCCCAGTCTGGAGATCATCGTAGTCGACGACGGTTCGACCGATCGCTCGGCGGCCATCATCGCGGACTATGCCGACCGCGGTGTCACGCTGATCCGCCAGACCAACCAGGGCACCAGCGCCGCGCGCAACCGCGCCTTCGCCGCCTCGAGCGGCGACTTCATCCAGCATCTCGACGCCGACGATGTGCTCGATCCCGAAAAGATCGAAAGGCAGGTGGCTCGACTGGCGGATGCGTCAGACTGCGTCTGCACCGGCGAAGCTGGATGTTTCGTTGGCGCCCCCGAGGACACGCTGTTCCGACCGCTCGCCACCTGGCTTGATCTGGACCCGCTGGACTGGTTGGCCCGCAATTTCGAACCGTGCATGATCATACCCATTATCTGGCTTGTTCCCCGCGCCCTCGCGCTCGAGGTGGGCCCATGGGTAGAGTCCATCGTCGCCTGCAATGACCGCGAATATTTCACCCGGCTGGTCCTGGCCTCGCGGCGGGTGCTGTTCGCATCAGGCGCGCGCTGCCGCTATCGGGTCGGCAATCCCCGAAGCTTATCGCAACACATGGCCTGGAGCTCGACTTTCGAAACCCTCGATCGCTGCGAAGCGCAGGTCCGCGCCCGTGAGGACAGCGAGCGGGTGCGCCGCGTGTTCGCCATCGACTGGCAGGATCTCGCGCACGCCGCCTATCCTTACGACGCCATATTGGCGGAGCGGGCGCTCGACCGCGCGCGGGACCTCCACTCGTTCACCATCGGGCCGGGCGGTGGCCCTAAGTTCAGGCTGGCCAGCCTGCTCCTCGGCTGGCGCGCCGCCCGGCGACTTCAAGTCATGTGCGGTGGGCGATGAAAGCGGACGCGCCGCTGGTCTCGGTCCTCATTCCTGTCTTCAATGCGGCTGCGTTCCTGGCCGCGACGTTGGACAGCGTGCTGGCGCAGACTTGGCCCAATCTGGAGATCATCGTTGTCGATGACGGCTCAACCGATCGCTCGGCTGAAATCATCGAGCAGTACCGCGATCGCGGCGTCGAGGTCATCCGCCAAGACAACCTCGGTTCCACCGCGGCGCGCAACCGCGCCTTCGCCGCTTCCAACGGCGCCTTCGTCCAGTTCCTCGACCATGACGATCTCATCGACCCGGACAAGATCACCATCCAGATGCGCCGGCTGATCGCCGACCCGCTTTCGGTCGCCAGTTGCGAAGCCGGTTGCTTCACCCGTCAGCCTGAGGAGACGCGGTTCGAACCACTGGCGACGTGGAGCGATCTGGAGCCGCGCGAGTTCCTCACCCGGAATTTTCAGCCATGCGAGATCGTCACTGCTCAGTGGCTGATACCGCGGCCGATCGCCGAGGCGGCTGGACCCTGGAACGAGGCGCTCGGCGTCTTCGACGACCGCGAATACCTCACCCGCATCGTGCTCGCCGCCAGATGGGTGCTCTTCTGCCCAGGCGCCCGCTGCCGATTTCGCATCGGCAATCCTGGCAGCCTGTCGCAGCGGCCGGATTGGGCCTCGCGCTTCGCCGCCATCGAGCTTTGCCAAAAACACTTTCTCGCCCGGTTTGAGGACGAATCCGTTCGCCGCTGTCTCGCCATCGACTGGCAGGAACTGGCCCACGCCTGCCTACCGTATGACCCGGGCCTCGCCAAAGAGTCGCTGGCCAGGGGCAAAGCGTTGCACCCGATCAAGGTGCGCCCTGGCGGCGGTTCACGCTTCAGGGTGGCCAGCAGCCTGCTCGGCTGGCGCATGGCCCGCCGCCTTCAGGCGATGGCCGGGCGGCGGTGACACCCTCCGCGGCTATCATCATTCCGTGCTGGAACGGCGAGGCTTTCCTCGCCCGCGCCATCGCCAGCGCCCGGGCGCAGGCATATCCGGATTTGGAGATCGTCGTCATCGACGACGGCTCTAGCGACGGCAGCTTAGCGGTGATCGAGGCTTTCGCCCCCGCAGTGCGCTGGGCGAGTTTCCCCAACGCCGGCGCCAGCGCCGCGCGCAACCGCGGCTTGGCCATGACCGGCGCCGACTACGTGCTCTTCCTCGACGCCGACGACTATTTGCAACCGGGTTCATTGCCAAATTGGGTCGAGGCGGCGGAACGGGAGGGCGCCGACGTGGTGCTGGCCCCCTTCGCCTTCGAGACCGAGGGCCGGCTTACGGGCGGCCCCCGCCCGGCAAGGCCCGTTACGGCCATCTCCGTGCTGTGCGGTTGGCTGGAAGGTCGCTACACCCCGCCTTGCGCCGTGCTGTGGCGGCGGAGGTTTCTGCAGGGGATCGGTGGCTGGAACGCCGGCGGTTGGGACCATTGGGCGCTGCGGAACGACGACGGCGAATTGGCCATGCGCGCCATGCTCCGCGGGGCCAAGGTGACAGCCGCCGAGGCCGGCCAGGCTGTCTACGTCCAGCATGAGTCGCCGGGCCGCATCTCCCACCGCGCCGACACCGCGGTTTTCGCCTGCGAACTCAGTGTCCTGGAGAGTCTGTGGAGCCTGGCCATGGAGGAGGAGGCGCGCGCGTTGCAAGCGGTCTTCGCTCGGGCGTTCTATCGCGTGGCCTATGGCGCCTACGCCATCGGCGCCGGGGAGACCGGCCGGGAGGCGTTGGGGCGAGCGCGCAGCCTCGGCTTCAATGGTCATATTGGATCCGCCACGCACCGGGCCGCCAGCCGCCTCCTCGGCCTGAGATGTAAGATGCGCCTCGTGGCGGTCCTGCGGTCGGCGCTTGGCGGACGACCGCAGGGCAAGGCCTGACGCGTGCCTCAGGTCCTGTTCCTTCAGGGGACCGATCCCGCCGCCTATCCGCCGCTGATCAACGCCGGCATGCTCATGGCCGAGGCCGGTTGGGACGTGGCCTTCCTGTCTGCTCCGATGGCGAATCTGCCCGTGGCCATGCCGACCCATCCGCGGATCACGCCGCACGTCATCGCGGCGCGGCCCTCGCATGTGATGCGGAAAAGGGACTACCTCACATACGCCACCCGCGCCGCGCGCCTCGCCCTTGGCCTGCGAGCGGA
>DASXMK010000426.1:0-2936 GCA_036495705.1 Caulobacteraceae bacterium
TTCTCAGCTGGCGCGAGGAGCCCGCGATTTGTTTGGGGCCCCGGGGGGGGCTTTGTAGATGGCAGCGTTTTCGTTTGCGTATAACCCCTTCGTAGTTCTGCCTGTCTCCCTGCGCGCGAGTGCGCGCGAGGTTGAGGAGGCGTTCCAGCGTCGCCTGGCGGCGAGGCCCCAGGACGAAGCGGCGCTCACCCGCGCTCGGCGCCTGCTGCTGGAGCCGGACAGCCGTCTGGCCGCGGAGGTTTCCTGGCTCATCGACGTTGGCCCGCGTGACGCGGTCACCCTGCTGGGGGCCATGGCCGGCGGCAACGAAGCCGCCCTGCTGCAGGCCCTGATCAGCCAGCCGCCGCTCTCCAAGGCCAATGTCGCGGCCGACGCCTGCGGGCGCATGAAGTCGACGGCGTTTCTGCGCCCCCTGGCCGACGCCCACCGCGCCCTCGATGCGGCGGCGCTGACCGCGCTACTCAACGACATCCACGCCGCCATTCCCATGGCTCCGGTCAACCCCCGCCTGGTCGAAGCGGCGCTGCGGGCGGTGACCATGCTGCACGCCGGCGCGGCCCTGGAGGCGATCAGCGCCCAGGACGATCCGGCCGCGGCCTTTGCCGGCGCCACCGTCGGCCCGGACGCCGCTGACGGGGCGCTGCTCGACGAGATCATCGCCCAGTACTGGCGCCGCTATCCGCTGCCCGCCGCCGCGGAAGAGGAGGCCGAACCGGGCCTGGCCCCAATCTCAGCCGCCGACGCCGCTCCGGCCCCGGTCGCCGCCAATGAAGCCTTCGCCGAAGTCCACGCCGTGGGCGAGCACAGCTGGGGCGAGGGCGCGGCGGGAGCCGCGGCCGCGGCCAGCGCGTTCATGGACGCCCAGCTGATCTTCTCGGCCCACGACCGTTTCGACACCTACGGCAATTCGCGCCGCGTGCGCCGGGTGATGTACATCATGGGCGGGGCGCTGGCCGCCGCGGTGCTGTTGATCCTGGTGATCACCCGGCCCTCGGACAAGGACGACAGCGACACCAACAACGCCGTCGATCCGCCGGTCAATTACGCCGCCGCTCCGCCGCCGCCGGTGGCCAATCCGCACGGGCGTCACAAAACCGAGTGCATCCACGTCTCCGGGGCGACCTACTGCACCAGCTCCTGACGGTCTTGCCAGACCGCGTCGGCCGCGCGAGGCTTTTGACCGCGCAGCATTGAGTCGCGTTGGGCATGAGCGAAACGGGCCTCTTCCTCGTCAAGGTCGACGCCGTGGCCGGAGAGGCGTGCCAGTACCCGGCCGGCCAGGCCATGCGCCTGCTGGTGATCTGCAAGGCCGACTCGGCCGATGAAGCCACCGCCGCCGCCCTGACGCCGCTGACCCTGGCCGGGTGGACGCAGGCGCGGATGCTGAGCGCCGGGCCGCTGGAGCCCGACCCGGCCGCCCTGGCCGGGACGGCCGGCGACGCCACCCGCCATGCGCTGGCCAACGGCTACGCGATCATCGCCTATCCGTGAGGGATGAATCGGTCGGAAGGACGAACCAAAGGCTCTCAGACCGCATGCTGCGTTGCGTGCCTGCCGATGGGATTGGACCATGAACAAACTTGAAGCCAAAGCATGGACCTGGCTTGTCGCCGCCTCGGCCATCATGGGATTCGTGCTCTTTCTGTCGGCCGGGACGGTCCAGTATTGGCAAGCGTGGGTCTATCTGGTGGTGATCGTCGTTTGTAGCGTTCCGGTCACGCTCTATATGATCAAAGACCCAGTGCTTCTTGAGAGCAGGACGAAATTCGGCCCAGCCGCAGAACAGCGGCCCATACAAAGACTCATCGTGCTGGTTCTGTTTCTACCAACCATCGCCGTATTTATCGTTCCGGGCCTTGATCATCGTTTTGGTTGGTCAAACATGCCGACGTGGCTTTGTATAGTGGGGGACTTACTCATAGCCGTAAGCATCTGGATCAGCTATCGAGTGTTCAAAGAAAACGCGTTCGGTTCATCGACCATCGAGGTCGTAAAGGACCAAAAAGTAATTTCCACCGGCCCCTACGCGCTGGTGCGCAACCCGATGTACTCAAGTGCTGTGTTGTTCTTTATCGCCATGTCTTTGGCGCTCGGCTCCTATTGGGGGCTCATCCCCGCCGCTCTGACGATTCCCTGCTTTGCGTGGCGGCTCAGTGACGAAGAAAAGTTCCTGGCCGAGAATTTGCCTGGCTATACCGAATACTGCGCCAAGGTCCGCTGGCGCCTGATACCGGGGGTTTTTTGAAACCTTAGGCGCCCCATCGCCAGCGCCCAGATCGAGGTCAAACCGTCGCCTGGCAGGGATTGGGCTCACAACCCCGGCAAGGGCTGTTCGCCCAAATTCCGGCGAGTGGTGAAGCGAAGTCCCGGCCGGGCGACGCTTTTGACCTCCCTGAGGAGTAAGTCCGCGGGGCTTATCACCATCGCCTACCCGCGGGAGAGGGCGGTGCCAGCGGAACAGCCGCAGAACAGGCACCAACTAACGTGGCCGTTGTGCTATCCTGGTCCGCGGGCCCGTGTGTCAGAACCAATTTCGCAATTTAGGTAGGTGCACATGTCTGACGAGAGCAACACAGGATGGCGCTTAAGTCACTTAATTCTTGTCGGTTTTGCCTGTCTCGGACTCGTAGGTAGCGCGTCAGCGCAGTCCGTGTGTCCGCCAGGGTGGCGATCGAATAGCCCAGGTCCGGGATGCAGTCCGCCTAGCGCGTGTCCGCCAGGGTGGCGATCGAATAGCCCGGGTCCGGGGTGCAGTGCGCCTCGTGTGTGTCCGCCGGGTTGGCGATCGAATGGCCCCGGTCCGGGATGCCATCCGCCTCGCGAGTGTCCGCCGGGTTGGCAATCGAATGGCCCCGGTCCGGGATGCCATCCTCCTCGCGTGGGTCCGCCGGGTTGGCGATCAAACGGCCCCGCTCCGGGATGCCATCCGCCTCACG
>DASXMK010000427.1:0-7970 GCA_036495705.1 Caulobacteraceae bacterium
CCCCCCGGACGGTCGGCTAAGCCGCGCGGTCGGATCCTTGCTCAACTCAGGCCCGCGCAAGGATCCGGCCGTTGCCGGGGGTCCCCTGTCACCCGATGAGGTGGCTAGGTTTCGCCGGACCTTCCTGCCGCACATGGACGCCGCCTATGGCTTCGCCCGCTTCCTCAGCCGCGACGCCACGGTGGCCGAGGACCTGGTGCAAGACGCCTATCTGCGCGTCTACCAGAGCTTTTCCGGCTATCGCGGCGGCGACGCCAAGGCTTGGCTGCTGGCGATCGTGCGTTCCTGTTTCCTCACCTGGGTGCGCGCCCAGCGCGCCTGGGGCGAGGTCACCACGCCCGAAGCGGTGGAGACCGCCGCCCGCCAGGCCCAGCCCACCGATACGCCCGAGGACGCCCTTGTCCGGGCCGCCGAGGTGGCCGACGTCCGAGCCGCGGTCGAAGCCCTGCCCGATCCGTTCCGCGAGACCCTGGTCCTGCGCGAATTGCAGGAGATGAGCTATCGCGACGTAGCCGAAATGACCGGGGCCCCGATCGGCACGGTGATGTCGCGCTTGGCCCGCGGCCGGCAGCTGCTGGCCCAGGCGCTGTGCGGAGGGCCGCGATGACACCCTGCCCGGATCGCGAGCTGATGCTGCACGCCCTGCTGGACGGCGAACTGGACGCCGCCAACGCCCTGGAGATCGAGACCCACCTCAAGACCTGCCCGGGCTGCGCGGCCTGGTTCCGCACCCTCCAGGCCCTGCGCGAGCGGCTGGCCGAGCCGGAGCTGTCGCCCCCGGCTCCGGAGCGCCTGCGCGTCCGGGTGGAAGCCATGATCGCCCGCGAGAGCCGGCCGCGGGGCGCGCGCGGAGCCGCGGCGCGCGGTTGGATCGGGCGGCTTTCAGCCGGCTGGACGGCGGCCGGGGCGATGGCCGCGGTGGCCGTGAGCTTGATGGTGGTGCAGCTGGCGCCGGTCCCACCGAGCCTGGAGGACCAACTGGTGGCCAGCCACGTGCGCTCGCTTCAGGCCAACCACCTGATCGATGTCGCCACCTCCGACCGCCACGTGGTCAAGCCGTGGTTCAACGGCAAGATCGATTTCGCCCCGCCGGTGGTCGATCTCGCCGACCAGGGTTTCCCCCTGGCCGGCGGCCGGCTCGACTATGCCGACAACCGCGAGGTGGCGGCCCTGGTCTATCGGCGGCGGCTGCACGCCATCAATCTGTTCGTGCTGCCGGCCCGGCCACGGCCCGCGGCGTGGCGCCCGTTCCCGTCTCACCCGGCCACCAGCTATTCGGTGATCCACTGGACCCGCGGGCCACTCGATTTCTGGGCTGTCTCCGACCTCGACCGGCCCGAGCTCGAGCGCTTCCACCAGCTGTTCGTCGCCCGCTCATGACCACCGTCGAGGCCGCCCAGACGTCCGTGGCCGACACGGCCGCCGGCCGCCCGCCGTTCGACGCGGTGACCATCGCCATCCACTGGACCACGGTGGCGCTGGTGCTGGGCCTGTTCGCCGTCGCCCTGGCGATGAGCCAGGCTCAGGATCAGGCCAGCGCCCGGACGCTGCTGACCGTGCATCGCTCGCTGGGAGTCACTGTCTGGACCCTGACCCTGGCGCGGCTGGCGTGGCGGCTGAAGTGGGCCAGCCTGCCGCCTTATCCGGCGACCATGGGCGCGGCCCAGCGCCTGGCCGCGCGCCTGAGCGAATACGGACTTTACCTGCTCCTGCTGGCGCAGCCGGTGACCGGAATGATCCAAAGCCTCTATCGCGGCAAGCCGTTCGACCTGTTCTTCATCGCGCGCGTCCCGGCGCTCGTCGGCCGCGACCGGTCCCTGGTCCACCTGTTCCACGCCATCCACGAATGGGGCGCCTGGACGTTCGCGGCCGTGATTGGCCTGCACGCCGGCGCGGCGCTCTTGCATCGCTTTGTGCTCCGCGATGGCGTGTTCGAGAGCATGGCGCGCTTCGGAGGTAAGCGCACCGCGCTATAGCGGGCGGGCCTCGAACAGGGCATCGATGATCGGGCATTCCGGAACGCGCCGGCCGGTGCATTGGTCGGCGATCGCGCTCATCACCTGTTCGAGACGGCGCAGGTCGGCGATCTTGGCGCTGATTTCGGCCACGTGTCCCAGGGTGAGGGCGCGCACCTCGGCGCAAGTGTAAGCGTGACCGTCGACGAGGCGGAGCAGATCGCGCAATTCGTCGAGGCTGAAACCCAGCTCGCGGCCGCGACGGATGAAGGTCAGCCGTTTGAGGTGTTCGGTGGTGAAACGGCGATAGCCGGCCTCGGTGCGCGCGGGCGGCGGCAGGACGCCGATCTTCTCGTAGAATCGGATCGTCTCGATCTTGACGCCGCTTTCTCGGGCGAACGCACCAATCGAATATTCGCTGATCACCGGAATGCCTCTTGAGTCTGTAGTCACTACAGGGTGCAGGGTCACCCTAAGTCGCGGTCGAAGCCGGGGCAATCGACGTCGGGAGTGGTGCGGCCATGTCGCGGTTAATGCTGACCAGTGAGCTCACCTGTCCCCGCTGCGGCGCCAGGCGCGAGGAGACCATGCCAACCGACGCGTGCCTCTATTTCCATGAATGCCAGTCTTGCGGCGCCTTGCTGCGTCCGAAGCCCGGCGACTGCTGTGTGTTCTGTTCATACGGATCGATCCCCTGTCCGCCCATGCAAGCCGCAGGCGGTTGAGCTCACCTGAACAACGGAAAGACATTATGAGCGCTTCATCGATCGACCGCCGGCCAAGCGACTTGCTGCGGAACTGGCGATTTCCAGTCTTGGCTTATTGCCTGCCCACAGCCGCGATCGTGGTCGCCGGCGCTTTTCCCCTGACCAACGTCTGGCGCGCGGTCGCCTGGGCGACTGCCTGCCTGGTCATGGGCGCCGCGTGCCTGACCAACGCCGTTCGCTGTGGGCGGATTCACTGCTTCTTCACCGGACCGTTCTTCCTGGCCGCGGCTGTGGCCGCGATCCTTTATGGCGTGGGCGCGCTTCCGCTTGGCGCGGACGGTTGGAACCGCCTCGGCCTGGTCCTGCTCGTCGGCGCGGTCGTGTTGATGTGCGTGCCGGAAATGATCTTCGGCAAATATCGCGCTCCGCGGGCGTAAGTCGGCCCGTTGACCCGCTGCGGGACCGGACCTAACGTCCACGAGAGGTGCGGGTGACCGGGGGGTCGATCATGACGACAATCGCCAAGGACACCGGGGTCGGGTTCCGCCTCGGCGATGTCTACAGCTGGACGGCGTTGGGCTGCGTGCTCACCGCCTTCCTGGGCTTCATTCCCACCTTCTGGATGCCGCTGGGCGCCGGCCAGTTCAAGGCCAATCCGGTGGTGTTCATGCACGGCATCGGCTTTTTCACCTGGACCCTTTTCGCCCTGGCCCAGACATCACTGATCCCGGCGGGCTATCGCGCCCTGCACCGCTCGGTTGGGCTGGCCGGCATTTCCTTCGCCACCCTGCTGACGATGCTGGGGTGCCTGGCGGCGCTCAACGCCCTGCAGAGCGGCATCGCCGCCCACCAGGCCGCTGGGGCCGAAGCCTTCCTGATCGTTCCACTGACCGTGATCGTCCCGTTCGCAGTCCTGTTCACCTTCGCCATCGCCAATATCCGCCGCCCGGAATTCCACAAGCGGCTGATGTTGTTGGCCACGGTCTCGGTGTTGAATGCGCCGGTGGCGCGGCCGCTGATCGTCTGGGTGTACAAGTTGCCGCCGACCGACCAGCTGCCGGTGTGGATCGACGTCCCGGCCTGCTACCTCAGTTATCTGCTGATCGTGCCGGCCCTGATCTACGACTGGCGCACGCGCGGTCGCCTCCATCCGGTCTATCTGATCGCCGTGCCGATCCTGATCCTCATCCCGCTGGTGGTGATGCCGATCAGCGATACGGCCGCCTGGCACGGCTTCGCCAAGGGCTTCGCGGCCCTGGCCGGGACGCACTAGCGCCTCACAACCTGTCGCGATGAGCGGACTGCCCCTCTACCAGCATCATGTCCTTCTCGCCGCACCCCGGGGCGGCGCGGGCCTCGCCCGCCATCTCCTGGAGGCCAACGCCGCCGGCGGCCATGTGTTCGGCGTCTTCACCCCGCAGATCGGCCTGAGCGCCAATCATGTGGTTCTGATCAGCGCTTTCCCCGACGAGGCGGCCGCCCGCGCTACCGACCTCATCGCCGGCGCTCCGTGCGCGGTGGAGCGAGATGAGCTCTGGGATCCGGATCCGCGTCCGCTCGCCGGCGAGACCTTCCCGGAGACGGACGGCGCCTTCTCGCATCGCTGGTTCGACGTGGCCGAGGCCGACTGGCCGCGCTTCCGTGAGCTTTCGGTCACCGCTTGGGATAATTTCGAAGCCGTGCACGACACCCGGGTCATCGGCTTTTGGCGCAGCCGCACGCCGCCCGCGCCGGGCCTCAACCGCGTGTGGCTGATGGCCTGGTACGCCAGCCTCGCCGCCTGGGAAGGCTCGCGCTATTACCTGGACAGCGGCCGGGCCGACGCCGCCCAGGCCTATGGCAACTTCCGCGCCCGCGCCGCCCTGACGGTAGACACCGCCGTTTCGCTGTTGCGTCGGGTGGGCTGATGCTAAGTTGAGATTGCTGAAGGGGAGGGTCGAGAGATGAAGATCAAAGCCTTGGGTCACGCGGTTCTGAAGGTGACCGACTGCGCCCGCGCCGAGCGGTTCTACAACGGGGTGCTGGGCCTGCCGATCATGGCCCGGTTCGACGAGGCCGGGATGAGGATGACCTTCTTCACCCTCGGCAATCATCACGACTTCGCAGTGATGGAGGTCAGCGGCGAGGGCAGCAGCCACGCCGAAACGGCGATCGGCCTGCACCATGTGGCCTTCAAGATCGGCGACAGCCTCGATGAGTTGCGTGAGGCCAAGGCCGTCCTGGAAGGCGCCGGCGTGGTGGTCAATCCGGTCGACCATGAGGTCACCAAGTCGCTGTATTTCGCCGACCCCGACGGCAACGGCGTCGAAGTCTATATCGACGCCTCCGACGTGTGGCGCCGCGAGCCGCAACGCGTCGCCCAGATGTCGCCCCTGGAGCTGTAGCTAGCCTCCCGCGGCCTGAATGAAGACTCTTGTCGACCAGGACGCCGTAGACGCCACAAGACAGGCTGCCGGCGTGATGGGCTTTGTTTGCCTTGCGACTCTCTTAGTGTTTCAGATATTCGGTAGAGGGCATCGAAATCAACTAGTCATGTTCGCCGAATATATCTTAGCCCCCGCCATGTTAGGGTCGCTCCTTTCGATCTATTCAAGCAGAATAGCCGCAGCGGTGCTGGTCGCCTTTTGTCTATACATTGATGGAGTTTTGATTTTAGCGTTTGCCTTGCACGGGTTCAAAGTCAGCGCGGTCGGAATCACACTTTTTATTGGGTGGCTCGTTGCCACCGCGTTCATGGTGCGCGGCTTCATGGCGGCATGGAAAATTCAGCGCGACAAGTAACGTCTGCGTTTGTGAAAGACACTCAATCATCCCCTCCGGGAGAGGTTGGATTGGTCGCCGGCTCGGCCTCTCCTTATGGGAGAGGCGTGATTGGGCGGAGCTAGTGGCCGCGCGGCAGCAGGCCGTGTTCGTGGGCCGAGCGTTCGAGGTCCTCGCGGAAGTCCGGGTGGGCGAGGTCGATCAGGGCCCGGGCGCGCTCGCACACCGAGCGGCCCTTCAGATTCGTCATGCCGTATTCGGTGACCACGTACATGGTGTCGGACCTTGGGGTGGTGACGATGTTGCCGGGGGTCAGGTCGAGGACGATCCGGCTCTTGCGCACGCCCTTGCGCTCATAGGTCGAGGGCAGGCAGATGAACGACTTGCCGCCTTTGGAGGCATAGGCGCCGCGCACGAACTGCAGCTGCCCGCCGGTGCCGCTGATGTGGCGATGGCCGTCCGACTCCGAGGCCGCCTGGCCCTGCAGGTCGATCTGGGTGGTGCTGTTGATCGACACCACATTGTCGTTCTGCATGATAATATGCGGCATGTTGGTGTAGTCGACCGGCAGGCACAGCATGTCCGGGTTGCGGTCGATGGCCGCGTAAAGGTCCCGGGCGCCGAGCGCGAAGGTGAAGGTGACCTTGCCGTGATCCAGGGTCTTGTGGGCCCCGGTCACGCACCCGGCCTCGTACAGTTCGATGATCCCTTCGGTGAGCATTTCGGTGTGCACGCCGATGTCCTTGATCCCACTTTCCTTGAGCAGGGAGCAGACGGCGTTGGGCAGGGCCCCGATGCCGATCTGAAGGCAGACGCCGTCGTCGACCTCCTGCGCGATCAGGCGAGCGACGGCGTGGTCCAGGTCAGACGGAGGCGGATTGAGGAATTCCGGCGGTGGGGCGTCATCGCCGTCGATGATGTAGTCGACCTCGCTGACGTGGACGCCGTTTTCCTGGGGCGCGACATAAGGAAAGCCCGGGCTCACCTCGACGATCACCACGCGGGCGCGCTCGATGACGGCCCGGTGCCAGACATTGGTCGGGCCGAAATTGAACCAGCCACCCTCATCCACCGGGCAGGTCTTGATCACCACGATGTCGACCGGATCGATGAACCGGCGGTAGTAGTCGGGGACTTCGCCGAGGTTGAGCGGGATGTAGTGGCACAGGCCGGCGTCGTGTTTGGCTCGCTCATAGCCGCCGAAGTGCCAGCTGAACGCCTGGAAATGCTCGCGGCCGGGATCGGCCTCCATGTAGGCCCGGGGTCTCACCGCGATGCATGATCGGGTCTTCACGTCGTGGAGTTCGGCCGCCCGCGCCGCCAGGGCGGCGTCGAACGCATCGGGCTGACTGACGCTGACACCGAAGTCGAGCCACATGCCAGGGCGGACCAGGGCCGCGGCCTCGGCCGGCGAGATCCGCTTCGCCTCGGCTTCTGTGATCCGTCGCGTCATGGTTTCAACTCACTCACTCTAAGGCCATCCGGCGTGCGGCGCATCGACCGTGGCGATCAGCAGCTTGCCGGTCGGCGCGGCGGCGGCGTCATGAGCGACCGAACTCTTGGCCGTCAGCATGAACAATGTGCGGCCATCCTCGCCTCCCAGCATGCAGGCATAACACGGCTGGCCGGTGTCGATTACCTCCACCACTTCGCCGCCCTGCGCAATCAGGGCGCACTCGGGGGCGATCGGATTGGCGATCCAGATGCGCCCGGCCGCGTCCAGGGCGATGCCGTCGGGAACCCGGGGCGCGGTGCTGGCCCACACCCGCCGGTTGCTGAGCTTGCCGCCCGGCCCGATGTCGAAAGCGGTGAGGACCCCGCCGAGGGTCTCGCCGATGATCAGGGTCTGGCCGTCCGGGGTGATCACCGCGCCGTTGGGAAAGTGCATGTCCTCGGCCGCGATGTTAAGCGCGCCGTCCGGGGCGACGCAGGCCAGAGCGGCGGTCGTGTGGTCGGCGAGCACCGCGGGGACCCCGCGGGCGGTCAGTTCCGCGTCGAGGTCGAAGCCGAAGTTGCCGACGTAGGCGCGGCCCTCTCTATCGACCACCATGTCGTTGCAGTGGAAGCCGGCGATATCGCCGAGCTCGGCATGAACGGTCAGGCGGCCATCGCCCGAGCGCCGCAACACCTGGCGTTTGGTCATCGATACGATCAGCAGCGAGCCGTCCGGCATCCAGCCCAGGCCCGAGGGTTGATCGTCGAGATCGATCTCGGTGCGCAGGTCGCCGGCCAGGGACACCGACTTCACCGCCCGGGCGTAAAAATCGCTGAACCACAAACGCCCGTCGCGCCAGCGCGGCCCTTCGCCGAAATAGATCCCTTCCGCCAGAACCCGCGTCGCCCGCGCCATCGTCGCTCCGCTCCCAACCCGCTGATCCGGGTCTTATCCCCAGATGTCGCCGATAGACGCAGAGAATTGAAGCCCCCACCATCAGGGACTGGGCTCCCCCCTCCCGGCTATCGTCGGGCCTCCTCCCCACTGGGGGGAGAGAACGCCGGCGCTCTCCTCCCCCACAGGGGGAGGGGGACCGCGAAGCGGTGGAGGGGG
>DASXMK010000428.1:0-5236 GCA_036495705.1 Caulobacteraceae bacterium
CCGGCTTCCAGCCGACCGACGCGGCCACCCACACGCGCACCAACTACGCCGCCTATGTCGACTTCGCGACCGACCCGATCGCCAACCTCAAGATCGACCTGGCGGGCCGGTTCGAGCATTACACCGACTTCGGCGACGCGACCTCGGGCAAGCTGACAGCGCGCTACGATTTCACCCCAGCGATCGCTATCCGCGGAACCGTCAGCACCGGCTTCCGCGCCCCGACCCTGGCGGAAGAGTACTATTCGGCCACCAATGTGGCCCCGACCTTCGCGGTGGTGAACCTGCCGCCGAACTCGGCCGCGGCGGCGCAAGCTGGTTTCGGGCCCCTGAAGCCTGAGAAGTCAGACAATTACAGTGTCGGCTTCGTGACCCACCCGATGGACCGCATGCAGTTCACGGTCGACGCCTACGAGATCGACATCCGCGACCGGATCATCAACACCGGGACGATCGTGGGCTCTTCTGGGGGCACGATCATTTCCCAGGGCGTGCTCAACGCCATCGCCGCCCACGGCAACCATCTCGACCCGTCGGTGACCTATGTGGGCATCGCGCTGTTCACCAACGGGGCCAACACCCGCACCCGCGGCGTCGAGTCCACCCTGACCTATGCCTCCGACTTCGGCGACATGGGCCACGTCGACTGGTCGGCGTCGTTCAACTATTCCGAGACGACCATCACCAAGCTGCAGCCGCTGCCGGCGGTCGTGGCCAACGTGGCGGCCGGTCAGACGTCGCTGATTTCACCGACGTCCCGGAGCTATCTGACCACCGCCGAGCCCAAGGAGAAGCTCATCCTCGGGGCCTACTGGACCCTTGGGCGCTTCAGCGTGAACGCGCGTGAAACCATCTACGGACCGACGGACGTGGTCTTCGCGCCCAACGGCGCCGGCATCGGCCCAAACGCCACCGACGTTCGCATCGGCACCACCGGGATCACCGACCTCACCTTGGGCTACGACCTGTTCCAGAACGTCAAGCTCGAAGCCGGGGCGAACAACCTGTTCGATACCCGTCCGCCGGTGATTCCGTTCCTCCCGGGCGTTGGCCTGGCGGACGGCAACAACGTCTATGACGAGCCGGCGCAGTTTTCGCCGTGGGGCATCGACGGCGGCTACTACTACGTGCGGGCCACGTACAGCTTCTGAGCCTCGAGGATCCTCCTCCCTCCCCTTGACGGGGAGGGTCGAGACGGCGAAGCCGTTCCGGGGTGGGGTGGCCGCACCACCCCCTCCGGCGCTTCGCGCCACCTCCCTCATCCAGGGGGAGGCGGAAAAGGTCATTGGATGCTGACCCATCGACTCGCGGTCGAAGCCGACCTCCCGGCTCTCCAGAGGCTGATGGCGCGGGCCATCGCCGAGCTGCAGCGCGGATTCCTCGACGCGGCGCAGATCGCCGCCAGCCACGCCGTCATGGGCCTGGACACCCAGCTGGTCGCCGACCGGACCTATTTTCTGGTCCAGGATGACGACGCCCTGGCTGGCTGCGGCGGCTGGAGCCGGCGGGCGACCTTGTATGGCGGCGACCACAGCGCGGCTTTGCGCGAACCGGCCCTGCTCGATCCGGCCCGCGACGCGGCCCGGGTGCGGGCGATGTACACCCATCCAGATTTCACCCGCCGCGGGGTCGGACGTCTGATCCTCATGGTTTGCGAGGCCGCCGCCGCAGCCGAAGGTTTCCGGCGCGTGCAGTTGATGGCCACCCTTTCGGGCGAACCCCTTTACCGCGCCTGCGGCTACGCCGAGATCGAGCGCACCCAGGCTGCGCCGGTGAATGGCGTGGTGGTGCCGCTTGTGCTCATGGGCAAGGCGATCGCGCCAGACGACGGCGCCGTGGCGCCGCTGACGCCGACAGGCGGGGTGATCCGTGACTGAAGCCTCGCCTGGTTCCCTGGCGGCGGCGATCGAGCAGGCTTCCGGCCTGCTGGCCGACGACCCGGAGGGGGCGGCGCGGCGCGCCGAAGCGATCCTGCGCATGGCTCCCGCCGATCCCCGCGCGGCGCTGATCCTGGCCTCGGCCCGCCGGCGGCTCGGTGACCCGGCCGGGGCCCGGGCCCTGCTGGAGCCACTGGCCAAGGCCTATCCGGGCGCCGCCTTGACGGCCTACGAACTGGGTCTCGTCCTGGCCGCCCAAGGCGAGAGTGAGCCGGCGCTGGCGGCGCTCCGGCGGGCCGTCACCCTCAAGCCTGACCTCGCGGACGCCTGGCGGGCTCTGGGGGACCAGCTGTTCCTGCTGGGCGACACCGCCGGGGCGGAAGCCGCTTTCGCCGAGCACCTGCGCGCCTCGGTGCGCGAACCGGCGCTGAAAGCGGCGGCGGACCACCTTTTCCACGGGCGCCTGGAGGCGGCGGAACAGAACCTGGGGGGGCGCCTTTCGGACTATCCTGACGACGCCGTGGCCCTGCACATGCTGGCCGAGGCGCGCCTGCGCCGCGGGCGCGACGGCGAGGCCGAAACGCTGCTGGCCCGGGCGGTCGAGATCGATCCGACGTTCGACGGCGCGCGGTTCGACTACGCCAGTGTCCTGTTCCGCCGCCAGAAGGGCGCCGAGGCCATGGCTGAGCTCGAGCCGCTGTTGCGGCGAGAGCCGAACACTGCCGCCTATCGCAACCTCATGGCCGCCTGCCTGGCGCTCACCGGCGAGCACGAACAGGCGATCGCCGGGTACCGCGCCTTGCTCGAGGTGTTCGAGGGCCAGCCGAAGATCTGGCTCAACCTTGGCCACGCCTTGCGCACCGTTCGCCGGCCGGCCGAAGCCGCCGCCGCCTACAAGCGCGCCATCGAGCTCGCGCCAGGACTGGGCGAGGCCTACTGGAGCCTGGCCAATCTCAAGGTGGCCGCGTTCACCCCGGCCGAAGAGGGCGCCATGACCAGCCAGCTGGCCGCGCCTGGGCTGACGCGCGAGGACCGGCTTCACCTGCATTTCGCTCTCGGCAAGGCGCTGGAGGATCGCGGCCAGGCGCAAGAGGCTTTCGCCCACTACGCCGCCGGCGCGCGCCTGCGCCGCCAGGACGAGACCTATGAGGCCGAAACCGAGACCGCCCTCTCCCGGCGGTCGATGCGCCTGTTCACCAAGGCCTTCTTCGCCGACCGCGCCGGGGTGGGAGCGGCTTCGGATGCGCCGATCTTCATCGTCGGCCTGCCCAGGTCGGGCTCGACCTTGGTTGAACAGATCCTGGCCAGCCATTCGGCGGTCGAAGGCACCATGGAGCTTCCCGACATCGGCTACCTGGCCGGAGCGCTGAAGGGTTATCCGCAGGCGTTGACGGCGCTGGACCCGGCGGCCCTGGCGGCGCTCGGCGAGGCTTACCTCGAGCGCACAGCGATCCATCGCAAGCTCGGCCGGCCGCACTTCATCGACAAGATGCCCAACAATTTCCACCACGTCGGCTTCATCCACCTGATCCTGCCCGGGGCCCGGATCATTGACGTGCGACGCCATCCGATGGGCGCGTGTTTCTCGGCCTTTAAGCAGCTGTTCGCCCGCGGCCAGGGGTTTACCTACGATCTCGCCGACCTCGGCCGTTACTACCGCGACTATGTGGCCCTGATGGCGCATTTCGATCAGGTGCTGCCGGGCCGCGTCCACCGGGTGATCTATGAGGACTTGGTGGAAGACACCGAAGCGGTCGTGCGCCGCCTGCTGGAGCATTGCGGCTTGCCCTACGAGGCCGCCTGTCTCGAGTTCCACAAGAACGACCGCCCGGTGCGCACCGTCAGTTCCGAACAGGTGCGCCAACCGATCTATCGCGGCGGCCTGGACCAGTGGCGAAGCTACAGCGCCAAGCTCGCTCCGCTCAAGGCCGCCCTCGGCCCGGCGCTGGAGACCTGGCGGGGCTAGCCCGGCTCTGTGGCTGGTTCCGCGTCGTCCGACGACCACGACAGGGGCCGCCTTTTTCCGCATCGTCCGACGGCCACGACAGCGTCCGCCTTAGAGGTCATCCCCGCCTCACTCTTGCGAAGATATCCAGCGCCGAGCGGCCTCTGCCTCTGCTAGCCCGAAAAGTCTGGCCCAGCGCGGCATCAGAAACACAAAGGCTTGTGCGGCGTGCCTGACCCACCCGACGTCAGTGACCACCGCTATCCGCTCCCAGTGAAGAAGGTGCTCAACGCCGATCCTGAAATCATCCAGCATCGCGCCGGCGTCCATCCCGGTAAAATCGGCGCCGATCTCGTAGTACAGGCGCACCTTGCCATGGGCTTGCAGCGCGTGCTCGACGGCCGGACTCAACACCTGCTGATAGTCTTGCCGGGTCACCTGTCCATGGCCCCGGAAGGCTACGACGTTCGGCGGGAAGCCCGTCAGACATTCGATCATCGCCTGTTCTCCCGGCAAAAGGGGGCCGCGTTACCCTCAGAATAGCCGTCGTAAATTGGGCGGCCAACGATCCAATTTGCATCAAGGCGTGATATAAAAGCTGCGAGATTTGTCAATGGAACCGTGCTTCTCGCCGGCTCAGCGCGGATAGATCTGGACGCTCTCGGCGACCGAGTCGGCCACATGCTCCTTGGTGATGACGCCAACCACATCGTCGCCGCGGGGCACGGCGCGCCCCCTGACCACGACGGCCATCATCGCCCCTTTGCGCCAGATCCGCTTGATAACGTCGAACGCCACGTCCTCTTCGCCGACCACGGTGAACTCCCGGCTCGCCACATCGCCCAGAGTGATTCCGGTGTTGGTGGTCTCAAGGCCGCGCCTAAGACCGGTATTGACGCGGATGACGCCGAACAGGCGACCCTTCCTGGTGACGACCACGTGACGCAGCCTTCCCTCCTGCTCGTGTTCGTGCAGGAACGCATCGAAGCTCACCTCGGCCGGCAGGACGAGCACGTCCGTGTCCATCACCTCGCGGGCGCGGCGGACCATGAACATGTTGGCGTGCAGCGCCTTGGGAATGGCCTGGCCCCGGCGGACCAGCTTTAGCGTGTAGATGTTCTCGCGCGACAGCAGGCGGCGAACCCCCACGCTCATGGCGACCGCCAGGATCATCGGCATGACGATGTCATAGTCGCGGGTCATCTCGAAGGTCATGGTCACGGCGGTCATCACCGCTCCAGTGCCGCCCCCGACCATGGCGCCCATGCCGACCATGGCGAAGGCCGGAACGCTGATCGGCAGGGGCGCGCCGAGCCAGGTCAGAAAAGCGCCGAACCCGCCACCCAAGGTGGCGCCCATGAACAGGGACGGGGAGAAGATGCCACCCGACGAGCCGGAACCCAGGCTGAGCGAC
>DASXMK010000429.1:0-3581 GCA_036495705.1 Caulobacteraceae bacterium
GTCCCTAATGTCCGGCCGGGCCGGCTTGTCGCCGTCGCTGATATCGAGATCGTCATCGGCCGACGGCGAGTCGTCGTCATCGGCCTCGCTGAGCTCGCTATCGGCCGCCTCGCCTTCGCGCAGGCTTTTCTCGGCGTCGTCGAGGGCCGCGCCCTGGGCCGCCTCTTCTTCGCCCTCGCCCTCGCCGGACGCCTCCGGCTCGCCTTCCTGGTTGTCGTCCTCCTGGGTGTCCTGGTCGGGGGCGTCGGAGAGATCGTCGGAGAACTGTAGGTCGCGGATCACCGCCCTGGCGATGCGGGCGAAGGTCTTCTGGTCGTCCAGCGCACCGGTCAGGCGGTCGAGGTCGGCCCCGGCCTTGGCTTCGATCTGGTCGCGGAACAGGTCGACCATGGCCTTGGCGGCCGGCGGCGGCGGGGCCCCGGTCAGGCGTTCGCGGGCGATCAGGGCGACGATGTCGGCCATCGGCGCGGTGGCCGGGTCGACGATGTGGTTGTAGCCCTTGCGCAGGGCGCTCTGCTCGAGCACCGCCGCCAGGTTGTCGCGCACCCCGGCCAAAGCATTGGCCCCGATGGCCTCGATGCGCGCCTGCTCGAGGGCGTCATAGATCTGCCCGCCTTCCAGCGATTGCGGCTTGGACTTGGCGTGCACCGCGCCGTCGTGGTGGGCCACGCGCAGGGCCAGCTGATCGGCCAGGCCGCGGATGCGGCTGGTCTCGGGGCCCGATAGCTCGCGCGGCGGATGCGGCAGGACGGCGCGATGGCCGGTCAGCGAGGGCCCGTCGACGGAGAACACCACCTCCAGGTCGGGCTGTTCGGCGAGCGACCTGGCGGCATGGGCCAGGGCGCGCTTGAACACCTCCGTGGGGCTCTCCTTCTGGGACATGGCCTAAAGTCTTAGAGCAAGACCGTCACCCCGGCCAAGTCCTCCTCCGGGAGCGCAGTCTCACGCCACCTTGGGCTCTTCGAGGGTCAGTTGGGCGATATAGCCCGACCGGCTCTTACCAGCCGCGCGAGCCTGGGCATCGAGGCGCTCGAGCACCCGGCGGGGCAGGGTGATGTTCACCCGCTCGACCGTGTCGTCGAGGATCGCCGGATCGATGGTGATCACGCCAATGGCCCAGCCGATATAGTCTGGATTGCGGCGCACATCGTCGAGGTTGCTGGGCGGCGGGACCGGCTGACCAGCGTCCAGGGTGGCGTCAATCCAGGCGGCTGCGGCTTCCTCGGCCCCGGCAAGGGCTTCATCCATGCTGTCGCCCGCGGAAAAACACCCGGGAAGATCAGGAACGACGACGCCGAACGCGGAATGCTCGTCGCCCGGCTCGATGACGATTGGATAGCGCAACCTCAAACTCCCGCCTGCTTACGTATCGCTCGCACCAGTCCCACGCCGAGATCCTTCTTGGGGTGTGGAATGACGACGTGGCCCGAGCGGCTCGGATGAATGAACACATGGTGGGAGCCGCGAACGCGATCCAGGACCCATCCTGCTGCACGTAGCTCCCGGATCAGGTCCGCGCTCTTCACGTGCGTATTATACACACCGTGCGAGCTGAAATCAATCTGCTTCCTCCCCCGCGTGGCCGCGGAGCGCTAAAATGGCGGCCCGCAGCTCGGGAGCCGCCCATGCCCAAGATCGACATCGCCGCCGCGCCCGCCCGCCCGGGCTCGGGCTATCCGCCGCCGTTCGACGCTCCGTGCGCTACGCGCATCCGGCGACGCCTGGGCCAGGCCGGAGGGTTGACCGACTTCGGCGTCAACCTGATGACCTTGCCGCCGGGCGGCTGGTCGAGCCAGCGTCACTGGCACAGCCACGAGGACGAGTTCGTCTATGTCCTCGATGGCGAAGTGACCCTGGTTGAAGACGAAGGCGAGACGGCGTTGCGGGCCGGGGACTGCGCGGCCTTTCCGAAGGGCTCGGGCAATGGCCACCACATGATCAACCGCTCCTCGGGAACGGCCGTCTATCTGGAGGTCGGCTCGCGCAGTCCGCACGATCTCACCACCTGCTCCGACGTCGACATGATGAGTTCGGCCGCCGACGGCGCCTTCACCCACAAGGACGGCGCGCCGTACGCGGGTGGTTGAACCGCAGAGACGCAGAGGCGCAGAGGGTTCTTAACCACGAAGCTCACGAAGATCGCGAAGGCGCGCGAAGCGCGCGCAAAACTGAAATGACCGACGCTGGCCATGCGGAAAACACGCTGGATCGCTTCGTGACCTTCGTGTCCTTCGTGGTGATTCCTTGGGCTTCGCCCCAATCGCCAGCCCCGTAACCCCTCCCTCTCCCTATGGGAGAAGTGTCCTCCTCTGCGTCTCTGCGCCTCTGCGGTTCAAAACAGCGCCTTCGTCAGCGTCGCCAGGCGATGGGCGAAGGTGTGCTGGGCCAGCACCCGGGCGCGGCCGGCGGCGGCGATCCGGCCGGCGAAGTCCGGATCCCCAAGGACCTGCGCGTAGAGGCCATTGAGCTCGTCGACATCACGCCACACCAGCACCTCCGTCCCGGGATCGAAACACGTCGTGAGGTCGGGCTGATCGTCGGTGATCAGCGCCGCCCCGGCCAGGCAGGGCTCGAAGTTGCGCTGGTTGAGGCCGCTCAGGACATGCAGCTCATTGCGGATGTTGAGGGCCGCGCGATGGGCGGCGTAGAGCGCCGGCACGCGGCGGGCGGCCACCCGGCCGGGTCGGATGTCATGGGCCGGGGCCTCGGCCGTGCGCCAGCCGGGGCCGAAGACGGCGATGGGCTGCCCGATCCCTGCGACCATCGCCCGCCGCAGAGGCGTGGGATTGGCCACGAACACCATGCGCCGGTCGCGGTCATGAAAGGCGCCGGGCGGCGCCGCGGCCCTGGGGTCGATCGCGTGCGGCAGATACAGGGCCCGGCTGGCGAAACTCCATTCCCCGTGCCGGGCCAGAAGGGCGCTGTCGGTGTAGCCGACCAGATCGTAGAGCCGCGCCGGCGCGGCGGCCTCGTCCGTGAACGCGTCGCCGACCCAGCCGACCAGCGGCGGCCGCCCCGGCAGGGTGGCGATCGCCTCCAGCAGCGGCAGAGGAACATGATAGGCCCCGATGGCCACGATCAGGTCGGGCGCGAACCGGCGCAGGAAGGCGCGCAATCGCCCGGCGATGGCCCCCGCCAAGGCGGTCTCCAGCGGGGCCGCCAGCCACGGCCGCCGGGTGATGGCGAGGCGCACGTCGTGGCCGTCGGCGCGCCAGGCGCCGGTGGCGTCCTCCAGCCAGTGGGTGATGCTGCCCGCCTTGCCGGCGACGGCGATCCTCAACGGTGGCGAGCGCTCCAGGCCCGTCCCTCATCGGCCACCAGCGTCACCAGATTGCCCATGGCCAGGTTGGCGTCGATCAGATGCAGGCCCCAGTCCGGCTGCACCTGACCGCCGAACATGACATCGCCGTTGATGTCGCTGGCCCGGCCGCCGGACGGGTCGGGGGTCACGTGGATGGCCAGATAGTTAAACTGCGGAGTGGAGGCGCAGCGGGCGCTGAGCATGCCCGGCACGCTGACGAACGGCGTGGCGATGGTCTTGCCTTTAGCCCACACGGCGCGGGCGCCGCCGCCGCGGCGAT
>DASXMK010000430.1:0-4411 GCA_036495705.1 Caulobacteraceae bacterium
GGGGCGATGCGCCGGCGGCCCTGGTGGCGCTGAACGCCCGCAAGGTCCCGGTTCGCGCCATCCTTATCGCCACCGCCTTCGCCCTGGCCGCGGGCGCGCCCTCGGTGCTGGGCGCGACCCAGGTGTTCACCTTCCTGGTCAATGCGTCGGGAGCCTTGATGCTGCTGGTCTATGGGATCGTCGCCCTGGCCGAGATTCCGGTGCGCCGGCGGCTGCAGGCGAGCGAGCCCGAGCGGCTGACGATCCGCATGTGGCTTTACCCCTGGGGCAGCTGGTTCGCGATCGCCGCCATCGCCGCCATCCTCATTGCCATGGGCCTGACCCCGGCCCTGCGTCCGCAGCTGCTGTGCAGCCTGCTGGTGCTGGCGATCGCCCTGGCGGCGTTCTTCGGGCTGAGGCGGAACGCAGTTTCAAGTGAGGTGAAAGTCGACGCCGGCTAGGGCCAGGCCCAGGCGGCGGGCGACGCCTTGCGAGGCGAGGTTGTCCCACGAGGTGCTGTAGAACGGCGTCGCGCCCAGGGACCGCACCGCCCGAGCCCAGGCGCTGACGACCGCCGAGGCGTGGCCGCGACCGCGGCAGGCGGGTAGGGTCTCGACGCCGGCGCAGTGCACGGCCCGCGAAA
The DNA here is from genome assembly GCA_036495705.1 of Caulobacteraceae bacterium. Taxonomy (GTDB): domain Bacteria; phylum Pseudomonadota; class Alphaproteobacteria; order Caulobacterales; family Caulobacteraceae; genus Acaudatibacter. Next base: position 623 of record DASXMK010000430.1, read on the forward strand.
TCCGTACGCTGGCGCAGATGGCGACCGCCCTCCCCGCCTCGATGCGGGCCACGAACGGCTGGCGATGCGGAACGTCGGCCAGCCAATCCGGGAAGCCTTCGGCCAGCAGGCCGACGTTGGCCTCGTCGATGGCGACGACGCCGGCCGAGGCTGAGGGGTCATGGGCGAAAACGAAGGCCGGGCCGGCCCAGACCCGCTCCACCGGCGCCAGCGCTTCCAGGTACTCACGCTCATAGGCCGGACGCAGGCTCGGCGGATCGGCGGCCAGTTCGGCGCGTCTGATCGTCTCCAGGCTCCGGACCAGATCATCGGGCAGGTCGTGGCGAAAACGGGTGATTGCGCCCTCGGCCGTGCGCATGAGGAAGAACCGGGGCGCGAGGCCGCCGGAGCATTGATTGATTTCGACCAGCCGGCCGCGCCCATCGCCGCGAAAGAGGGTCTCGACGCGGTTCTCGAGGAGGGTCAGCATCGGGCCCCTGTCTCGCGCTTTTCCCGGCCGCGCGCCAAGGATAATCCCCGTGGCGGCGCAGGCGGCCTTAAGCTGAACGCCCAATCGGGAGTCCGCGCCATGGCTGAATTCGCCACCCTGTCCCGCCGCCCGCGGCTGCGCTTCTACGGCTGGGGCTATGTCGACGACGGGCTGACCGCGGAAGAGAAAGCCCGGGTGCGCGCCTCGGCGGCCCGGTTCGGCGCGACTGAGAAGGAAGTGGCGGCCCCGCGCGAAAGCGACTTCGACCTGCGCGCGCCGCGCATCGCCGCCCCGGCGTCCTTGGCGGCCATGGTGTCAACGAGCCCCTACGACCGGCTGACCCACAGCCTCGGCAAGTCGTTCGCCGATATCGCCCGCATGTTCCTGCGCCACGTTCCCGAGCCGCCGGACCTGGTGGCCTTCCCGAAATCCGAGGAAGACGTGGTCGCCATCCTCGACTGGGCCGCGCGGGCCAATGTCGCCGCGATCCCGTTCGGCGGCGGATCGAGCGTCGCCGGCGGCGTCGAGCCGGACGTCGGCGATTCCTACGCCGGGACGGTCTCAATCGATCTGCAATATCTGCACCAGGTGCTGGAGGTCGACCGGACCAGCCGCGCCGCCCGCATCCAGGCTGGGGCGCTCGGTCCCGAGCTGGAGGCGCAGCTCAAGCCGCACGGCCTGACCCTGCGCCATTTCCCCCAGAGCCTGCAGCACTCGACCTTGGGCGGCTGGATCGCCACCCGCAGCGGCGGCCACTATGCCTCGCTGTACACGCACATCGATGATTTCGTGGAGAGCACGCGGACTGTCACCCCGGCCGGGGTGCTTGAGACGCGCCGCCTGCCCGGATCCGGGGCCGGGCCCTCGCCCGACCGGATGATCATCGGCTCGGAGGGGACTCTGGGGATCATCGTAGAGGCCTGGATGAGGCTTCAGGACCGCCCGACCCATCAGGCCTCGGCCAGCGTCGCTTTTCCGTCCATGGCGATGGCAGTGGCGGCGGTGCGGGCGCTGTCGCAATCGGCGCTGTTCCCGTCAAACTGCCGGCTGCTCGATCCGGCCGAGGCGCGCGCCAACGGCGTCGGCGATGCGGCGATCCTGGTGCTGGGATTCGAGTCCGCCGACCATCCGCTGGACGCCTGGATGGCGCGGGCGTTGGAACTGGTCAGCGACCATCAGGGGGTGTTCGACGCCGAAGCCGCGGTCCGCGCGCTCCGTGGCGAAAGCGCCGAGCACCGCCAGGGGGCGGCCGGCCAATGGCGCAACGCCTTCATCCGCATGCCCTATGCGCGCAATCTCTCCGTCGCCCTGGGGCTGATCGGCGACACCTTCGAGACGGCCATCACCTGGGATCGATTCGAGGCTCTGTACGACGGCGTGCGCGAGCGCGCCGGGGCGGCGATCCGCGAGATCTGCGGGCACGAGGCGGTCGTTTCGTGCCGCTTCACCCACGTCTATCCCGACGGCCCGGCCCCGTATTTCTCCTATTCGGCTCTCGGCTCGAAGAGCGGAAACCTGGCCGAGTCGCTGGCCAAATGGCGGGCGATCAAGCAGGCCAGCAATGCGATCGTCGTCGAGTTGGGCGGCACGGTCACCCACCACCACGCCGTCGGGCGCGATCACCGCAGCGGCTACGAGGCGCAGTCCGCGCCGCTGTTCCGCGCCGCCCTGGCCGCGGCCAAGTCCGCCCTCGACCCGGCCGGGGTGATGAACCCCGGAGTGCTGATCGACCCGGCTGGCCGCCCGGTGGGGATCCGCGGGGCCATGGGCTGAACCCTCAACCCAGCAGGAGGCGATCGGGCGCAAACGGGGACAGGATCGGCGGCGCCGCCCCGTCCAGCGCCCAGGCGGCGACCGCCTCGCCGATGGCGGGGGAATGCTTGAAGCCGTGGCCGGAGCAGGCCGAGACGACGATGACGTTGGCACGCTCCGGGTCCGGGCCGATGACGAACTGGCTCTCGGGGGCGTCGGTGTAGATGCAGGCCGTCGAACGCAACCATCGCCTGGGCAGCGCATCGATACGTCCGACGACATGGCGGTCGTAAGCGGCCAGGGCTTCGTCGCGGTCGGCGGTGCGGTCCCAGGCGTCCGGGCCAGGGGCGGCGATGGCGAACTGTTCGGAGGCGATCTTGACCCCGCCGACCTGCGGATCCTGGGGAAAGCCATAGAACCAGTCGCCGTCATCGGCGCCATGCATCCAGATGAACACCGGGAAGCGTTCGGGGGCGAAAGGGGCGGGATCGTCGGGCTGAAACCAGTGCAGGCTCTGGCGGTGCAGGATCAGTCTCCGCGACCAGACGCCGCCAAGAAGCTGGCCGGTCCAGGCCCCGGCGGCGATTACGACTTGGCCGGCTTCGCAAATCCCGGCGTCGCTCACCACGCGCACCCTGCCCGCGGTGGGTTCGATGGCGCGAACGCGCTCGCCGGTGCGAATGGCGGCCCCATCGCTGCGAGCGGCGGCCAATTGGGCGGCGATGCAGCGCTCCGGATAAAGGATGCCGGCCCCGGGTTCGAAATAGGCGCGTTCGTGGTCGCGGACCTGAAACTGCGGATAGCGCTTTCGGGTGGCGGCGGCGTCCAGCACCTCGTGGTCGATGCCAAAAGCCTGGGCCGCCTCGATCGTCTGCTCGAGGAAATCCGGCTTGCCGTGGTGGACCGCGCCCAGGTCCGGCGCGCTGATCATCAGGGCCCCGACGGTGCGCATCAGGGTCTCGCCGGTCTCGGCCTCCAGCTGTCGCCACAGCGGGTGTGAGCGCAGAGCGAGCGGAACATAGTCCAGACCCTCGCCGATCGCCTGGCGGGTGATGCGGCTCTCGCCATGGCTGGAGCCACGGTCGTGGGGCGGGTGATGCGCGTCGAGGCCCAGGACCCGCGCGCCGCGCCTGGCCGCTTCCCGCACGGTGGCGCTGCCCGCCGCGCCCAGCCCGACGACGACGAGGTCGTAGGCGCTTTCGCTCACCCCTCCAGGCTCAGCAGGCTGGCGTTGCCGCCGGCCGAGGTGGTGTCCACCGTCCAGGTGCGCTCGACGCAGAACCTCGGCAGATAGTGCGGGCCGCCGGCCTTGGGCCCGGTGCCGGAAAGGCCCTCGCCGCCGAATGGCTGCACCCCCACCACCGCGCCGATCATCGAGCGGTTGACATAGAGATTGCCGACGCGCGCCCGCGCCCGGACCGCATCGGCGGCCGAGCCGATCCGTGTGTGCACGCCCAGCGTCAGGCCGTAGCCGGAGGCCATGACCTTCTCGAGCGTGGCGTTCATCTCGCCCTGGGCGAAGGTGACCACATGCAGGATCGGGCCGAACACTTCGCGGTCGAGCTCGG